>NZ_JBEZIQ010000057.1:0-65313 GCF_040651155.1 Kitasatospora sp. NPDC048545 | reverse complement strand
ATGGTACTGCAGGGGGGACCCTGTGGGAGAGTAGGACGCCGCCGAACAACCTTTGTGAAGAACCCCCATCCGGATTCCGGATGGGGGTTCTTCGCGTTTCCGGGGCACGTGTTTCCGGGGCGAACGCCGGAGCCGGCGGGGCAGGAGTTGGCCGAACGCTCACGCGGCGTTCGCGTGCGGTCCGTGTACGGCCTTGCCTGCGGCCCCTAGGTTCGATTCCTCTCCCCGGAACCACGCACGCACCCGTGCACCCCCGAAGGAAGGACAACACGTGGCCTCCATCGACCGGCGCCGATTCCTCCAGCTGGGCGGCGCGTCCGCCGCCGCCGCGGGCCTCGCGGCGTTCCCGCCCGCGGTCGGCAAGGCCCTGGCGCTGCCTGCGGTCGGCAGGACCCGTTCGATCGAGGACGTCGAACACGTCGTCATCCTGATGCAGGAGAACCGTTCCTTCGACCACTACTTCGGCACCCTGCGCGGTGTGCGCGGGTTCGCCGACCCGCGTCCCACGCTGTTGCCGAACGGCCGGCCGAACTGGTACCAGCCCGCCGCATCCGTGCGGACCGGCCGGTACCACGACCGCGGCCTGCCGGCCTCCGAGCAGGAGGTGCTGCCCTGGTACATCGACCCCGGGAACACCACCGAGTACCAGGCCGGTACGGACCACGGGTGGAGCAGCGGCCACCTCGCCTGGAACGAGGGGCGCCACGACCAGTGGGTGAACCAGAAGCAGGACGTCATGACGATGGGTCACCTCAAGCGCCAGGACCTGCGGTACCACTTCGCCCTTGCCGACGCCTTCACCGTCTGCGACGCGTACTTCTGCTCGGTGCACGCCGACACCGCGCCCAACCGCATCTACCTGTGGACCGGCACCGGCGACCCGCGCAACGCGTACGGCCGCAAGCCGAACGGCCCGGGGTTGTGGGAGCGCAACGACACCAACGGCTACACCTGGACGACGTACCCCGAGCGGCTGGAGGCGGCCGGCGTCAGCTGGAAGCTGTACCAGGGCGGTTCCGGTGAGCCGGGCACCCCGACGGACAACTACACCGACAACTCGCTGATGTTCTTCGAGCGGTACCAGGTGGCCGAGGGCGCGTCGGGCCCGCTGGTGGACAAGGGCGCCACCGACCACACGCTGAAGGAGTTCCGGGCCGACGTCGAGCAGGGGCGGCTGCCGCAGGTCTCCTGGATCGTCCCGCCGTACAAGTACAGCGAGCACCCCTCCGCCACGCCGACGGACGGCGCGTACTACATCAACCTCGTGCTGGACGCGCTGACGTCGAACCCCGAGGTGTGGGGCCGGACCGTCTTCCTCATCAACTACGACGAGAACGACGGCCTGTTCGACCACGTCGTCCCGCCGATGCCGCCAGTGGTGAGCCGCCCGGGCGGTCAGGGCATGGTCTCCGCCGACCTGGTGGCGAGCCTCGGCGACGAGCTGCTCGACCTCGCGAAGTACCCGGGGGAGATGAGCCCGCTGGTGCCCGGCTCGGATCCGGGCGGCCTGCAGCCGATCGGCCTCGGTCCGCGCGTGCCGTTGCTGGTCATCTCTCCGTGGTCGCGAGGTGGTTGGGTGTGCTCGGAGACCTTCGACCACACCTCGGTGCTGCGGTTCCTGGAGGCCCGCTTCGGCATCGAGGAGCCCAACATCAGCGCGTGGCGCCGGTCGGTCTGCGGTGACCTCACCTCGGCGCTGGACTTCTCCGGCGCGGACGGGCGGCGGGTCGCGGTGCCGGTGCCCGCGCCGATCGCCTCGCAGGGCAAGGCCTACCAGGTGCCGCTGCCGCAGCGGATGCCGGTCCAGGAGCCGGGCGCCCGGCCGGCTCGCGCGCTTCCGTACGACCTGAGGGTCAACGAGGAGGAGACGGACAGCCCGGGGCAGTTCCGGCTCGAACTGGAGAACCAGGGCTCGGCGGGCGCGTGGCTCTACGTCTACGACCGGACGGCACCGACGGTCGCCCCGAGGCGGTACACGGTCTCGGCCGGCGACACCTTCGCGGACTTCTGGCCGGTGTCCGGCACCGGTGGCTACCACCTCGTCGGCCACGGCCCGAACGGCTCGGTGCAGGAGTTCGAGGGTGCGCTCCCGGGTGGGTTGGTCGGACACTTCGACCCGTCGAGGAACCAGGTCCGCGTCACGGTCTCCAACGACGGGCCGGTCGCCCGGACGGTGACCGCCGAGAACGCCTACGCGAAGGGCTCGCGGCAGAGCCGCACCCTCCGCCCCGGCGCCACGGCCCGGTTCACCTTCGACGTGCGCGGCGACAGCCGCTGGTACGACGTCACCGTCGCGGCCACCGGCGGGCCGGCGTTCCGCCGCCGTTGGGCCGGCCACCTGGAGAACGGCCGCCCGGGCACCAGCGACCCCGGTCCGCGCTGACGGGTCCGCGCTGACTGGTCCGCGCATACCCGGGTGCTCTCCCGGGGCTCGGCCGGTCTGGTCGACTTGGCTGCCGACACGTGCCGTAGGGCTCCGGCGGCTCGGCAGCTTCACCGGCTCGGCTGGTGGCGGTGGTGCCGACGTCGCGACATGATGATGCGTCAGATGCGAAGCAGGGCGCCCTCGGCACGCAGGTCGGCGAGCGTCGGGTAGCCGTCGACGGCCATGATCAGGTCCGCCTCGGCGAGCAGCGAGCGCAGCACGTGCACGATGCCGTCGGTTCCCTCCAGCGCGAGGCCGTAGACGTACGGGCGGCCGACGCCGACGGCGGTGGCGCCGAGGGCGAGGGCCTTGATGACGTCGGCGCCGGAGCGGACGCCGGAGTCGAAGAGGACGGGCAGGCCGGCGGCGGCCTCGACGACGGCGGGCAGCGCGTCGAGGGCGGGCAGACCGCCGTTCGCCTGGCGGCCGCCGTGGTTCGAGCAGTAGATGCCGTCGATGCCGCCGTCCCTGGCGCGGCGGACGTCCTCGGGATGGCAGAGGCCCTTGAGGAGGATGGGCAGGTCGGTGAGCGAGCGCAGCCAGGGCAGGTCGTTCCAGGTCAGCGGGTTGCCGAAGATGCCGATCCACTCCAGGACGGCGGCCTGCGGGTCCTCCTCGGGGGCCTTGGCGAGGCGGGCGCGGAAGACCGGGTCGGAGGTGTAGTTGGCCAGGCAGTGGCCGCGCAGCTGGGGGAAGTTGGAGGCGGCGAGGTCGCGCGGGCGCCAGCCGGTGATCCAGGTGTCCAGGGTGACGACGATGCCCTTGTAGCCGGCGGTCTCCGCCCGGTGGACCAGGCTCTCGGCGAGCGCCCGGTCGGTGGGGGTGTAGAGCTGGAAGAAACCGGGGGTGTCGCCGGACTCGGCGGCCACCTGCTCCAGCGGGTCGACGGTGAGGGTGGAGGCGATCATCGGGACGCCGGTGCGGGCGGCGGCCCGGGCGGTGGCGAGGTCCCCGTGGCCGTCCTGTGCACAGAGGCCGATCACCCCGACGGGGGCCATGAACAGCGGGGACGGCAGCTGCATCCCGAACAGGTCCACGGACAGGTCCCGTTCCTTCGCGCCGACCATCATCCGCGGTACCAGGCCCCAGCGGTCGAAGGCGGCGACGTTCGCCCGCTGGGTGGACTCGTCGCCCGCCCCGCCCGCGACGTAGGACAGCACGGACGGCGCCAGGGCCGACTGTGCCCGGGCCTCCAGCTCCGCGAAGGTCATCGGCATCGTCGGCAGCACACCGCCGAGCCCGTTCAGGTAGATCTCGTTCTGGTAGTCGCCGAACCGTGTGCCGAACTCGGGGGCCATCCCGGTCGCCGTCCTTCCGCCGTCACCCGCCCGGGAGAGCGTCCCGGGCCCGCCCGGGAACGTCCCGGCCGGTGGCGCCGGCCGTCGGCCCGGTCGGGCGGGTGGACGGCGCTCCGGCATTCTCGTCACGGCGAGCGCCCCTGACCAGGGTGCGGTGGTGCCGGGTCAGCGCTTCGCCCCGGCCTCCGGACCTGCCGTCGTTCCGGTCGCCTGCTCGGTGGCTGCCCCGGCCTCCGGACCCGCGTCCGGGCGGGTGCGTCAACGTCCGGGCGGGCCGGGCTACTTCTCGGCGAACAGCAGGTCCTCGACGGGCCGGGTCATCCGCACCGTGCTGCCGTCGGTGACCTCGACCACGTGCTGCAGGCCGACGGTGGGCGGCTTGGGGCGCTCGGGGAGGGTGAACTCGTCGGTGCCGCCGGCCAGGAAGGCGGGCAGGCAGCCCAGGCCCGGGCCGAAGAGCCGGACGTAGTCGACGAGGCGGCGGAACAGCTTCGGCAGCATCACGAGGTCCTCGGTGATCGATTCGAGGTTCTCGATCTTCGCGCCGGTGGTGGTGACGTCGTGCAGCCAGACGCTGCCCGGGGCCCTGGCCGTCCGGGCCTGCTGCGCGGTGGCGGTCAGGTCGGCCCGGAGGGCGTCGGGCAGGCCCTGGTAGAACGTGGGGTAGACCAGGCCGAGCGAGAGCAGGTGGTGGTTGACGGTCTGGTGCAGCAGGTCGGGGGTGACGTCCAGCCGGAAGCCGCTGCGCGCGGGCTTCGGGGGGTCGCCGACGTTCGGCGGTGCGCCGCGGCCGACCAGTGCCACGCAGCGGTGGAAGACGTCGGCGCCGCCGGTGAGGATGTAGCCGGGGACGGCCGCCGGGGTCGAGGCGGTGACCTTCTCCTGGTCGTCCTGGACGACCTCGGTGAAGCCCAGCCACGTCAGCAGTTCGTCACGGGCGGCGTGCGCGCCGAGCCCCAGTGGCTGGTGCGCGAAGTCCGGGCCGACGCCCTGGTAGTGGGTTTCGAGGGCGTCGATCGCGTCCAGCCGCAGCGAGGCGCCGCCGTGCTCGTCGCGGTCGACCCGGTTGCGGCCGGGGACGTCGCACCAGTAGCCCGGGTCCTGTGGAAGGAAGTGGACGGTGTCGCCGTCGGGGCGGTCGTGGAGGACCTGGTAGGAGCCGGTGATGAGCATCATGGACATGTCTGCCTCCCGGATCTGACGGGCCGCCACCACGGCGGCGCCGGACCGAGAGCTCTGTCCGTATGCGAAGTGTCGGGTTCGGCGAGAGCCTCGGGCGGCGGATCCGGCGACGGGCCGTCCGCGTCGTCCTTCCTTCCACCATGCGCCCGTCCGGTGGCGATGTCACTCCGGACGTGCGTGGTCACGCACGGTGAGGAGAGCGGGCCCCTCGCGGGGCTTTCGCGCGGGGCTCTCGTGCGGGGTGTCACCGAGTGTCGCCGGGCGTCGCGGGGCGCGGAGCGAGGGGAGTGGCGTCGTCGAGAGGGTCGGGATGACGGGTTTCGGACAAGGTCGCCCCCGGGGTCGATTTCCTGGAACCTCCACCGAACTTTCACTCCGTCTCCCCGTAGGGTGACTCTCGATCCGCCGCCGGGCGCTCCGGCGTGCGGGACGTCCCCTCGCCCCCGATCCGTCTGGAGTGGTTCGACAATGAATGTCCGTCAGCTGTGGAAGCGAGCGGCGGCCGCGGTCGCCGGCCGCGGGATCGGAGCGGCCGCGGCAGCGTTCGCGCTGGTCGCGGCCGTCGTCCTGGGTGGCACGGTCTCCGGCATGTCCTCGGCGGAGGCCAAGCCCGCGTGGCCGTCCGGCCGGTGGGCCTGCTCCGGGCAGCCCGTCGACGCCGGGAACGTCATCACGGACCACGACCCGGCCGGCTGCGGCGGCTTCGGCTCCTGGTATCAGCAGCCGGTGAAGGACGGCATCTGGACCTGCTCCGGCTCCCCGGTGGTCGCCGGCTACGTGATCACGGACCACCAGACCTCCGGCTGTCGGGGCATCGGCTCGTGGCGCCACAGCCTGGTCAAGGACGGCATATGGACCTGTTCCGGTTCTCCGGTCGTGCCCGGGTACGTCATCACCAACCACCTGCGGGCCGGCTGCGGCGGCATCGGCTCCTGGCAGCACGGCCTCCCGCATGACGGGATCTGGACCTGCTCCGGCTCCCCGGTGGTGGCGGGCTACGTGATCACCGGTCACCTGCAGGCCGGCTGCGACGGGGCCGGTGCCTGGTACCACAACATCGCCCGGGTGGGCCTGTGGACCTGCCCCGGCTCGCCGGTCCCGCCCGGGTTCCGCGCCACCACCTACTCGGCGGGCGGCTGCAACGGCCTCGGCGCCTGGGCCCTCGCCCGCGCCTGACGGTCCGTCAGCTCGACGGCTCGACGGCTCGACGGCTCGACGGCTCGGCGGGCCGTCGGGCCACGGCTCGGCTGTCCTACGGCTCGACCCCTTCGACGGTTCGACCCCTCGTCCCCGCGCCCCTCGTCCCCGCGTCCGGATCCGGGCGCGGGGACCGGTCGTTCGGGAGGACCGGACGCCCGCGGTGCCCGTCAGGGCAGGGCGTCGTAGGACCAGTGCGGGTCACGGCCGGTGAGGGCCAGCAGCCGGTCCTGCGCGTCGGCGCCCGGAGCGCTGACGAGCGGCGGGTCGAACATGCCGGTGCCGCTCAGGTTGCGGTAGCCCTGGAACTCGGCGAGCGCGTACCCGGCGGCGCCGGGCGGCATCCGGCCGCTCTCGCCCAGGGCCCGTGCCAGGTCCCAGCCGTGCACGACGGTCTCGGCGGTCAGCTCGCGGGCGTATCCGCCCGCGTCGCGCGTCCCGTACGACAGGTGCACCAGTTGGTCGGGCACGCCCGGCTGGTGCAGCGCGCGCACCGCGGTGTCGGCGGCCATCGCCCACACCCCGACGGGGTTGCGGCCCAGCACGTCGCCGCCGAACCGGTGGCCGATCGCCTCCGGAGTGTAGCCGGCCACCGCCTGGCACACCCAGAGGTGCTGCGCGGCAAGGTGGTTCATCAGTGTGCGGACGTCCCAGTCCCGGCACGGTGTGCACGCCGTCCAGCCGTCGTCGGGAACGGCCCGCACCAGGCGGGTCACCTCCGCCACGGCGGCGACGTAGCGTTCACGGACCTCGACATGGAACCCGGGTGGGTGCGGACATTCCATCGGAGGGCCTCCCTCCTGCCCTGCTCACTCTCAGTAAACCGCCACCGGGAGTGACGTGCCAGGCGTACGGGGCGCCTGCTGCGGTGTGTGGCCGCGCGGCCCCTGCGCGTCAGCGGCGCGCCCCTTCCTCCAGGACGGCCCGCGCCGCGTTGTGACCGGGGATGCCGCTGACGCCACCGCCCCGGACGGCTCCCGCGCCGCACAGCAGGACGCCCGGCCGGTCGGTGGCCACGCCCCAGCGGGCGGCGGCGCCGGCACCGGCATCCCTGACACCGGCATCCCAGGCGCCGGCACCGGTGTGCCCGACAGCGTCGTCTCCGGCGCCGTCGTCGTCCACGAACGGGAAGGCGAGGTCGCGGTGGAAGATGTGGCCGCCCGGCAGGCCGATCTCCCGCTCCAGCTCCACCGGCGTCCTGGCTTCGAGGCAGGGCCGCCCGTCGGCGTCCGTGGCCAAGCAGCCGGCGATCGGCTCGGCCAGTACCGCGTCCAGCTGCGCCAGACTCGCGGCCAGCGCACGGTCCTTGGCCGCCGGGTCGCCGAACAGCCGGGCGGGCATGTGCAGGCCGAAGAGGGTGAGCGTCTGGAGCCCCTCACGGACGGCCTCGGGGCCGAGGATCGACGGGTCGGTGAGGGTGTGGCAGTAGATCTCGGAGGGCGGCGCCGAGGGCATCCGGCCGTCCCGTGCCTCGGCGTGGGCGGTCGCCAACTGCCGGTAGCCCTCGGCGATGTGGAAGGTCCCCGCGAAGGCCTCGCGCGGGTCCGCGGCGCTGTCCCGCAGCCGCGGCAGCCGGCGCAGCACCATGTTGACCTTGAGCTGGGCGCCCTCCGGTGCGGGCCCCGGGTCGTCACCCAGCAGCCGGGCCAGCACCGCGGGTGCGGCGTTCACCAACACCCGGTGCGCCGCCACCGTGCCCTCGCCGCCCCGCGCCAGGTCCCGGTACGACACCTCGGCGTCCGCGCTGCCGCCACCGCGGGCCGTCCCGCCTGCGGGGGTGCGGTCCGCGGCGATGGCGGTGACCTCGTGGCCGGTCCGGATCTCCGCGCCGGCCGCCAGGGCCGCCTCGGCCAGCGCGTCCGTCACCGCGCCCATCCCGCCGACCGGCACGTCCCAGTCGCCCGTGCCGTTGCCGATCACGTGGTAGAGGAAGCAGCGGTTCTGCCGGAGCGAGGGGTCGTGGGCGTGGGTGAAGGTGCCGATCAGCGCGTCCGTCAGGACCACCCCGCGCACCAGGTCGTCCGCGAAGCACCGCTCGATCACCGCGCCCAGCGGCTCCTCGAACAGCGACGCCCAGGCCGTGTCGTCCCCGATCCGCCGGCGCAGCTCCGTCCGGGAGGGCAGCGGCTCGGTGAGAGTCGGGAACACCCGCTCGGCGACCCGTGCGGTCGTCCCGTAGAAGCGCTGCCACGCCTGCCACTCCCGGTCGCCGCCGGTCAGCGCCCGGAACGACTCCCGGGTCCGGCCGGGATCGTCCGCGTCCACCAGCAGGCCGGTCGGCTTCCCGTCCCGCTCGGCGGGCGTGTACGAGGCGATCCGCCGCCGCCGCAGTTCCAACCGCAGCCCGAGCTCCCGGACGATCTTCCGCGGCAGCAGGCTCACCAGGTACGAGTAGCGCGACAGCCGCGCGTCCACCCCCGCGAACGCCTGTGCGGACACCGCCGCCCCGCCGACCCGGGCCAGCCGCTCCAGCACCAGCACCCGCTGCCCGGCGCGTGCCAGGTACGCGGCCGCCACCAGCCCGTTGTGCCCGCCGCCGACGATCACGACGTCGTACCGCGAGGACGCGTTCGTGTTCATCCGGCCACGCTACGCCACAGCCGGGGAGCGCGGAACAGTCGTGCGGCGAGGGGCCCTTCGGAGGCGGCGGGCCGGCGGAGGGCGCGGGTGACGGGGCTTGCGGAGGGTGCGGACGGGCATGCGGGTGACGGGGCTTGCGGAGGGTGCGGGCGGCTACCGGTCGGCGAGGGTGCGGAGGTACGTGAGGACGGCGAGGACGCGGCGGTGGCCGGTGTCCGGGGTGGGCATGCCCAGCTTGGTGAAGATGCCGCCGATGTGCTTGTTCACGGAGCTCTCGGCGATGAACAGCAGCCGGGCGATGGCGGGGTTGTTGTGGCCCTCGGCCATCAGGGCGAGCACCTCGCGTTCGCGCGGGGTGAGGGCGGCGAGGGGGTCCCGGGCGGTGTGGTGGGCCATGAGGTGGGTGATGACCTCGGGGTCCATGGCGGTGCCGCCGTCGGCGACCCGCCGCAGGGCCTGGAGGAACTCCTCGGCGCGGCCGACGCGGTCCTTGAGGAGGTAGCCGACGCCGGTCGCGCTGCGGGCGAGCAGTTCGGTGGCGTAGGCGTGTTCGACGTACTGGGAGAGGATCAGGACGGGGAGCCCGGGCAGCCGGCGGCGGGCCTCGACGGCGGCGCGCAGGCCCTCGTCGCGGAAGCCGGGCGGCAGCCGGACGTCGACCACGGCGATGTCGGGACGGTGGTCGAGCAGGGCGGGCAGCACGTCGTCGCCGTGGCCGACGGCCGCACACACCTCGTGGCCCTCGCTGGTCAGCAGCAGGACCAGGCCCTCGCGCAGCAGGGCGTTGTCCTCGGCGATCAGGATGCGCATGGGATGTCCACTTCCAGTACGGTCGGGCCCCCGGGCGGGCTGGACAGGGCGGTGGTTCCGTCGAAGGCGGCGACCCGGCGCCGCAGGCCCGGGAGGCCGCTCCCGGCGCCTTCGGCCGCGCCGCCCCTGCCGTCGTCCTCGACCCGGACGGCGATCGCGCCGGCGGTGATCCGCAGCCGGACCAGCGCGGTGCGGGCGCCGCTGTGCCGGGCGACGTTGGTGAGCGCTTCGGCGACCACGAAGTAGGCCGCGGCCTCGGCGGCGGCCGGTGCGCGGGTCGGCGGGTCGGCGCTCCCGTCGAGGTCGGTCCGGGTGGGGACGGCGCAGTGGGCGGCGAGCGAGCGGACGGCCTCGGTCAGCCCGCGGTCGGCGAGCACCGGCGGGTGGATGCCCCGCACCAGGGCGCGCAGGGACCCCAGGGCCTGTTCTGCGACGCGTTGGGTGGAGTCCACCAACTCCTCGACCTGGTCCGGGCGGTGGGCGAGGGCCCGGCGGATCATGCCGAGCCGCAGCGAGACGGCCACCAGGTCGGCCTGGGCGCCGTCGTGCAGGTCCCGCTCGATCCGGCGCAGTTCGGCGGCGTGCGCGTCCAGCGCCCCGGACCGGCTCAGCGTCAACTCCCGGACGCGCTCCGCGAGCGACTCGCGGCGGCGGGCCACCAGCAGTCGGCGGGACGCCCGTGCGTGCAGGTCGGCCAGCGGTGGCAGGGCGGCCAGCGCGACCAGCGCGTAGCCGACCCCGCCGACCGCCGCCGCGGCCGCCACCGGCCAGGAGTCCACGTCCAGCAGGATGATGGTGTCCCGTTCGCTCGGCAGCAACCGCCACCACACCGGCGCCGTAAGCCAGTTGACGGCGTGGCTGCAGAGGGTGAGGGCGGCGGCGCACAGGGCCGTGCCGGCGGTGCCGTGGACGAACAGCCAGAGCAGGTCCTTGCGGACGGCCGGGTCGCGCGGGGACGGCTGCCGGTCACGGTACGGCGAGCGGACCTCGGCCCCGAGCCGGCGGCCCACCAGGCGGCGGTGGAACTCGGCGTAGCGGCGCAGCAGTTGCAGGGCGCGGGGGAGGAGTAGGAAGCCGACGCCGACCGGGCAGAGGGCCAGGACGACGGTCAGGAGGGCGACGGCGACCAGGGCGCCCAGTCCGGTGCCGAGGCAGCGGAGCGCGTACCAGGCGGCAGAGGGGGAGCGGCGGGCCGTCGACCGGGCGGTGGCTGCGGCCGCTGCGGTGATTCCGGCTGCCCGCACGATCGTTTGAGTGCCTCCGCGTCGACTGTCCGATCACCCTAGCACCGGCCGGTGGACGCTCTGGCGGTCGGTCCGGCGGGCCGGGCGGGCCTGCCGGTGGTTCGGTCGGCGGCCTGGTGCGGCGGCCTGCTTCGGTGGCCAGGTTCGATGGCTGGTGCGGTGGCCCGCTCGTGCGGAGGGGAGCCCTTCCGCCGGACGGCCGGCAACCCCACAATGGGGCGGGCGGATCATGACGGTAGGGGGGACCGGGTGGAGTGGCTGCTGGGGATCGGCGGAGCCCTGTTGCTCGGGGTGGTGACCAATCTGGTGTACGACTTCGCCAAGTACGGCGGCTCGCGCGTCGGTTCACGGGTGCCGGCGCCGCGGGTCCGGCGGGCGACCCTGTCGGAGGCGGCTCGGGCGCACGACGTCCGGGCGGACGGGCTGGCGCCGCTGATCACCTGGTCGGCGGCCCGGCCGCTGACCCCCGGCACGCTGGTCACGTCGTACGACGGGCGGGTGGTCCGCCCGCACGTGCTGGACGGGGTCGGGTGGGCCGAGGAGGTGGCGCGCCAGCGGGCCGCCGGGGCGGCGGGCCGGACGGCGTACGTCTCACGCCTGACGGTCGATCACGGCGAGCACGGCGCGGCCCGGGTGTGCGAGGTGACCATCGCCGAGAGCGACTACGCGGAGTGCATGGCCACCACCAGGCTGGGCCGGGAGGACCCGGAGGCGGGCCGGCTGCTGCACGAGGCGCTGGACGAGGGCCTGACGAGCTTCGTGGCCGTCGCACCGCCCACGATGATGAGCGCGTGCGTCGCGGTGCGGGACCGCGCGGGCCGGTTGCTGCTGCTCCGCCGCTCACTGGCGGTCAACACCTTCCCGGCGCAGTGGACGGTCGGGATCAACGAGACCATGAAGTACCGCGACGAGCCGGGTGCGGCCGAGGACTTCTACGCACTGGTCCAGCGGGCGCTGGAGGAGGAGCTGGGACTGCTTCCGGCGGACGTCGGACCGACGGTGATCACGTGGCTGGGCTGGAGCGAGCCGGCCTCCTGCTACACGTTGGTCGCCACCGTCCGGGCCCGGCTCGACGCGGCGGAGATCGACCGCCGCCGCGAGGCCTGCCACAGCACCTTCGAGCACGACATGGCGGTCTGGGTGCCGTTCACCCGGCGCTCGGTGTCCGGGCTGGTCGAGGGCGGCGTGTGCCCCGACGGCTCGCGGCGCTGGTCGTACCTCGCACCGCTGGTGGCGTGGGAGGCCTGGCGGGCGGCGCAGCAGGAGCGGGGGTGGAGCGCGCAGGCGTGACGGGCGGCGTCCCGGCCCGACGTTCCGTCAGGGTCGTTGCGCGGTGAGTCCGCGGAGGCTCCGCGGGGCGTTGCACTCGCCTGCAGGTCCGGCCGGGACCAGCCGGGACCAGCCGGGACGTCACCGGGGCCGCGCCACGCTCACGGCGTTCTCCCGGACCGGGTGGTGCACTGATGGCAGTAGAGGACCTCGACCGGCCCACCGGAGCGGGCCCGTGTCACGGCCCGCGCGCACGACACGGCGGACAGCGCGGCGAGGGCGAACAGCAACACGCCTGCGGGCTGCCCGCTGAGCAGCGGTTCGGCGGCCAGGACGAGGAGTACCGCAGCCGCCAGGAACCGCACGGCGCCTCTGCCCCGGAGCACGGGCCGGTACTGCTCGCGGAACATCGTGATCTCTGCCGTCTCCTCGCACCGAGGGCAGCCGGACCCGCCGGCCTGCGCCGGTTCGAACAACAGCTCATCCGTCACACGGAAACCCTACGGTGTGCGTCCGGACGGATCGACCACGTTGCTCAAGCCGGTCCGCCGAACTGCGCGATCCACGAACGGACTTCCCGAGCGGCTTGCACGGAACTCGTGCCGGAGCCGGTCCGCCGCGTTCGCCGTCCTGCGATGAGGCCTTCTCATGGGGCGATGCCATGAGCGCACCTCATGGGCGTGCGGCATGAGCGCACCTCATGAGTCGGCCCATGAGAGCGCCTCATGACGCCGGCCCATGGGAGCGCCTCATATCCCCGGTGCATGAGTCCTCCTCATGCGGCCCGCCCCTGAACGTTCCTCGTCACCCACCGCACGGCACCGCGCTCAGCCGACGGCGGACCGCCAGTCCGCCGGTCCGCTCGCCGGGAGGTGGCCGGGCAGGCCCGGTGTCCAGCGTTTGGTGCCGTCCGGCAGGACGGCGAGTGCTTCGATGCCGGGCCGGCGGGTCGCCCAGGCGAGGGCGCGGTCCGGGCCCATCGCGAAGGCGGCGGTGGCCCAGGCGTCGGTGCGGGCGATGCCGGTGCCCGGGGCGCCGACCAGGGTGAGGGAGGCCAGGCCGGTGGCCGGGCGGCCGGTGCGCGGGTCGAGGACGTGCGCGCCGCGTTCGGCGGTGCCGGAGGTGGCCACGGCGAGGTCGTGGCCGGCCAGGACGGCGGCGAGCAGGCCCGGCTGCCAGGGGTCGGCGATGCCGATCCGCCAGGGCCCGCCGCTGGTCTGCAGATCCCCGCCGCCGCTGACGCAGTAGTGCCGGGCGCCGGAGGACCGCAGCAGGCCGGCGGCCTCCTCGACGGCCCACCCCTTGACCCAGCCGCTGGGGTCGAGCCGCCCGCCGGGCCGTTCGGTGAACCAGCTGTCGGTCTCCGCGGCCACCGCGCGGCAGGCCGCGAGGACGACGGGGACGTCGGGGTCGCAGTCGTCCGGGGTGAGTTCGCCCCGGTCGAGTCGGCTGATGTCGCTGTCGGGCCGGTAGGTGGAGAACACCGCGTCGATCCGGTGCAGCCGTTCGACGATCCGCTCCAGCGCTTCGGGCGTCCGCGGGGTCGGGTCGCGGACGGTGATCGAGAAGACGGTGCCCATGACGGGTTCGGCGTGGCGGAGCACGGTTCCTCAGCCCTTGGCCCGGTCGAGGGCGCTCTGCAGCGAGCGGATGTAGCCGTCGCTGGTGTACGTCGCGCCGCTGACGACGTCGATCCCTGCGCTCTGCGCGGAGATCGCCTCCTGGTTGAGCACGGGCAGGGCGGCGGTGTTGATCTCGCGGTCGCGCCGTTCGGAGGTGGGGTACTTGACGACGTCCACGGCGGTGATCCGGCTGCCGGCCAGGGTGACCTGGACCTGCACCGGCCCGTACCGGGTGTTGACGGTGTCGCCGCTGACCTTGCGGGTGGCCCCCGCGGCCGAGGCGGACGGGGCCGCGGCGGCGGACGGGCCGGCGGCGGACTGGCTGCCGGAGGAGGGGGCGTTCGACGGTGCGGACACGTCGGAGCCCGTGGCGCTGCCCGACCCGGAGCCGATCACCGGGGCCGGCCCGGCTGCCTCGTGCGGTTTGAGGGAGAGCAACAGCACCACCCCGGCGGCGGTGGCGGCACTGGTGACGACGGCTCGGCGCATGGATTCGACGCTCCTCGGGAGTGCGGGACGGCTCGGCGGGGCTCAGCCGGGCTCAGAAGGAAAAGCTCTCGTGGTGGATGCGCCCCGGTGCGACTCCCGCCGCCCGCAGCGCGCGGACGGACTCCTCGGTCAGCGCCTCCGGCCCGCACAGGTAGACCTCGTGCTCGGCCAGGCCCGGGACGAGCCGGGCGAGCGCGGTGCCGAGGTCGCCGACCTGCTCCCGCGGGCCGAGCAGCTCGTGCACGACCGCGCCGCGGCGGCGGGCGATGTCGGCCAGCTCCGTCCGGAACAGCAGGTCCTCCGGTCGCCGGGCACGCTGGACCAGCGTCAGTTCTCCCGGCAGCGTCTCGAACAGGGCGCGCAGCGGGGTGATCCCGACGCCCGCCCCGAGCAGCAGGACCCGGCGCCGCCGCAGCAGCCGCCCGGTGAACGCGCCGTACGGGCCTTCGGCGCGCACCCGGGTGCCCGGGCGCAGCTCGGCGACCGCGGCGCTGTGCCCGCCGAGGTCCTTGACCGTGAAGCGCAGGAAGCGCGGGTGCGGCGGCGCGGACAGCGAGTACGGGTTGGCGGCCCAGCGCAGGCCGGGCGCCTGGAACTGGAGGCGGAAGAACTGTCCGGGTTCGGCGCCGAGTTCGTCCAGCCGCTGCCCGGTCAGGAACAGCGACACCACGCCGGGGCCCTCCGGCCGGACCTCCGCGACCCGCAGCCCGTGCCGCCGGTCGAGCAGCCACGGCCGGGCCAGCCGGTACCAGCCGAGCAGGGCCGCCGTCCCGAAGTAGAGCGCGTACCAGGCGGCCTGTCCGGGGCCGCCGCCGAGGTCGGCGCCGGTGGCGAGCTGATGGGAGAAGGCGAGTGCCACCGCCAGGTAGGTGGCCAGGTGCAGGTAGTACCAGGCTTCGTAGGACAGGCGCCGGCGCGCGACCCGGGCGGAGACCGCGCCGGTGCCGAGCAGCAGCAGGGTGCCCAGGGTGGCCTTGATCATCTCCGGGTAGTGGAAGACGATCTCGACGCCCTCGCCGAGCAGGCCCCGCCCGTCGGTCAGCGCGTAGCCCCAGACGACCGTCAGCACGTGCACCGAGACGGCGGCCACCAGCCAGCGCCCGCCGAAGGCGTGCCAGCGGGCCAGCCGGTCCGCGCCGACCCCGCGCTCCAGCGGCGGCAGCCGGGCCATCAGCAGGAGCAGCACCGGGGCGGCGTACCCGGCGAGCAGCCCGGTGATCCGCCCGGCGCCGGTCAGCCAGCCTGCGGCGCCGACGACCGCGGGCGTGCCCGTCCACCACAGGCCGAGCACGCCGAGCGCGCCGACGGCGATCAGTCCGAGCGCGACGGCCGGGTCCAGGGCGAACGGGGGGCGGCCCGCGGCCCGGTGGCCTCGGCGGACGGTCGTCGGCCGGGGCCCGGGCCGCGACTCCGGTGCGGCGGCAGTGCTCATCGGGAACCTCCTCAGCGCCCGGCAGCAGGTGCCGCCGAGGCCGCCACGATCGCACCGCAAACTCTGAGCCGCCTCTGAACGAGCCCGCTTCCCGCGCCCTCGATCATCTTCATCACCGCAGGTCAGGGCATGTGTGCTGGTCCACGAACGGCCTCCGGAGGTCTCACGGCTTTCTCATCGCGGCGGTGCAGAATGAACGTCGCCCGGCACGGGCCCCGCCAGCCGGCACCAGCCCGAGGGAGCACCATGGACGACACCGCCGACCGCCCGGAGTGGCGCGTGCTGGTGGTCGACGACGAGCCGGACCTGGTCGAGGTGGTGTGCGGCGCCGTCCGCTACGAGGGCTGGCAGGCGCGCGGCGCGACCACCGGCCGGGCCGCCGTGGAGGCCGCCGCGGCGTGGCGCCCGCACGCCGTGGTGCTCGACGTGATGCTGCCCGACCTCGACGGCCTGGAGGTGCTGCGTCGCGTCCACGCCGCGCAGCCGGAGGTGCGGGTGCTCTTCCTCACCGCCCGGGATGCCGTCGAGGAACGGATCGCGGGCATCGCGGCGGGCGGCGACGACTACGTGACCAAGCCGTTCAGCCTGGCCGAGGTGGTCGTCCGGCTGCGCGGCCTGCTGCGCCGGGCCGCCCCGCCCGCCGCGCAGGGCGGGCCGCCCGCGCACGCGCTGGTGCTCGGCGACCTCGTCCTGGACGACCGGGCCCGGGAGGTGACCCGCGGTGGTGAGACCGTCGAACTCAGCCCGACCGAGTACGCGCTGCTCGCCCACCTGATGCGCCATCCCCGGCAGGTGCTCAGCAAGGCGCAGATCCTGGACGCGGTCTGGTCCTACGACTTCGGCGGGCAGGCGCACATCGTCGAGCTGTACATCAGCTACCTGCGGAAGAAGCTCGACGCGGGCCGGAGCCCGATGATCCACACGGTGCGGGGCGCCGGGTACCTGATCAAGGCCGCACCGTGAAGCCGCGCATCCGGCTCACCCCGCGCCCACCGCGCATCCGGCTCACCCCGCGCCCACCGCGCATCCGGCTCACCCCGCGCCCGCGCGGTACCCGCCTGGCTCCGCGCACCCTGCGCGCCCGGCTGATCGCCGGCCTGCTGGTGCTGCTCGTCGTCACCTGCGCCGCCGTCGGCTTCGCCACCACCGCCGCGCTGCGCCACTTCCTGGTCGACCGCCTCGACCAGCAGCTCGCCGAGTCCGGCGGCCGCTACGCCGCGAGCCTGGAGCACGCCGGCCAGGGCACCGGCCCCGACACCCGGGCGCAGACGCCGGGCACCCTCGGCGTGCGGCTGGTCGGCGGCCGGGTCACGGCGGCGGGCGTGGTCGACGGCGACGCCGACGACACGGACGGCCCCGACGACGAGGACGACCGGATCGCCTTCACCGCCGCCCAGCAGCGCGCACTCGCCGCCCTGCCGCCCGGCGGTCCGGCCGACACCCTCGACCTGGGCGGGGCGCAGGGCCACTACCGGGTCCGCGCGGTCGCCGGGCGGGACGGCGACGTGCTGGTCAGCGGCCTGCCGCTGCGCCCGGCCGAGGACACCCTCCGGCGGCTGGAGACCCTGGAGCTGACGGTGTTCGCGATCGCCGTGGTGGCCGCCGGTGCGGCCGGGGCGCTCTGGGTGCGCTGGTCGCTGCGCCCGCTGGGGCGGGTGGTGGTCATGGCCGAGCGGGTCAGCGCGATGCCGCTCGCCAGTGGTGAGGTCCTGCTGGCCGAACGCGTGCCGGACGACGACCCTCGCACCGAGGTCGGCCGGGTCGGCGCGGCGCTCAACCGGATGCTCGGCCACGTCGGCGGCGCCCTGGCCCGCCGACACGCCGTGGAGGAGCGGCTGCGGGCCTTCGCCGCCGACGCCAGCCACGAGCTGCGCACCCCGGTCGCGGCCGTCCGCGGCCACGCCGAGCTGGCGCTGCGCCACCCCGGGGCCGTGCCCGCGCCGGTCCGGCACTCGCTGGAGCGGATCGACGCCGAGGCGGTGCGGATGGGGACGATCGTCGAGGACCTGCTGCTGCTCGCCCGGCTGGACGCCGGCCGCCCGCTGGCCGCCGCCGAGGTGGACCTGACCCGGATCGCGCTGAACGCCGTGGCCGACGCCCGCGCCGCCGGGGCGGACCACCGGTGGCGGCTCGTCCTCCCCGAGGAACCGGTCGTGATCCGCGGTGACGAGCACCGGCTGAGCCAGGTGGTGGCCAACCTGCTGGCCAACGCGCGGTCCCACACCCCGGCCGGCACCGGGGTGGAGCTGCGGCTGGTGCGGGACCGGGCCGACGGCCGGGTCGAGTTGAGCGTCGCCGACGACGGGCCGGGGATCGCGCCGGAGCTGCTCGACCGGGTCTTCGAGCGCTTCGTCCGGGGCGACCGGGCCAGGTCGCGGGCCACCGGCTCGACCGGGCTCGGGCTGGCGATCGTCCAGGCCGTCGTCCAGGCGCACGGCGGCACGGTGGACGCGGCCAGCCGGCCGGGCCGCACGGCGTTCACCGTCCGGCTGCCGTGACACCCCCTGCCGCGGTACTCCCTGCCGCGGTGCCCCCTGCCGCAGTACCCGCGGTGCGGAAGCGCTGCCGGTAGTCGGTCGGCGTGGTGCCGAGGCGCCGACGGAAGGCGCGCACCAGGGTGTCGACGGTGCCGAATCCGCAGGCGGTGGCGATGCGTTCGAGCGTGGCGTCGCCGGACTCCAGCTGGTGGCGGGCGAGTTCGACCCGGGCCGACTCGATGTACGCGCTCGGGGTGGTGCCCAGCTCGGTCTTGAAGATCCGGGTCAACTGCCGTTCGCTGACGTGGGCGTGGGCGGCGAGGCCCGGGACGGTGAGCCGGCCGGAGAGGTTGCGCAGGACGTGGTGGCGCAGCTCCTCGATCCGCCGGGTGGTCGAGACCGGTTCCAGCGGGACGCTGAACTGACTCTGGCCGCTGGGGCGTTTGAGGTACATCACGAGCTGGCGGGCGACCCGCAGGGCGAGTTCCTCGCCGAAGTCCTCGGCGACCAGGGCGAGTGAGAGGTCCAGGCAGGCGCTGATCCCCGCGCCGGTCCAGATCTCGCCCTCGCGGATGAAGATCGGGTCGGCGTCGACCTCGATCCGCGGGTACTCGGCGGCGAGTTGGCCGGCCGTGGACCAGTGGGTGGTGGCCCGCCGGCCGTCCAGCAGTCCGGCGGCGGCGAGCAGGTGCGCGCCGACGCAGACGCTGGCCACCCGGCGGGAGCGGGCGGCCGGCGTGCGGACCCGGTCGACCACCGCCGGATCGGTGTACGGCGTGGTGGTGGAGTCCCCGGCCGACCTGGGCTGAGGGACGGGGGAACGGGGAGCGGACCCGGGCTGCGCGCGTCGGCGCGCGGCTCCCGGGTCCGCCCGCCGCCGGGTGTCCGGTCCGGCACCCGGACACCCCGCCCGGAGGGGGCAGGGGCCCGAGCCTGGCCGGGGGACGGGCTCCGGGCAAACGATTCGGTCCTCGCCGAACGGTCTTGCGCAGGTGCCGGTCCCGGCGAGACGATCGCGGTCGTGCTGCGAATCTTCTTCGGTACGGACGACCTGGCGCGGGTCCGGGTCGCGGAGCGCCCCGACATGTCGATGGAGTTGTCCCTCAGTGTGCACGCCCTGGTGAGCGGGCTGCGCGATCCGCGTTTCGAGGGCTGGCGGGACCACCTGCGGGCCTCCTGGAACCCGCGCACCGCGCTGCTGTTCGACCTCTACACCCGCTCGGCGATCCCGGAGTTCCTCGCCGTGCGGCGCGACCCGGGCGCCACCGAGAGCGCGACCGCCGAGGCGCCCGAGGCGCCGCTGCGCGACCACCTGCGCTCGGTGGGCGGGGAGCGGCAGTTGAGCGCCTTCGCGCGGGGCGTGGCGGCCGGCGACCGCAGGGCCAGGAGACTGCTCGGCAACGTCACCGCCGACTACCAGGTCCGGGCGATCGACCCGTACCGGCGGCAGATCGAGACCATCGTCACCACCGAGCACGGGCGGCGGCACCGGATCGCCGAGCCGGACCGGGTCCTGGGCTCGCTGCACCCGGCGGTGTCCTGGCGCCGCCCGGTGCTGAGCTTCCCGCTGGCGAACCGGTGCCGGCACGACGTGCGGCTGGACGGGCGGGGGTTACTGCTCCAGCCCTGCGTGTTCGGCCCCCGCCGCCCCGTCATCGCCCGCTTCGAAGACCCGGAGCAGCAGCCCGTGCTCCTCTACCCGGCCCGGATCGGTGGACCCTTGCGCGCCGAGCCCGAACCGACCGCCACCCCCAGCCGCACCCTGACGGCCCTGCTCGGCCAGACCAGGGCAGCCGCACTGGAGGCGATCTCCGCCCACGGCCCCTGTTCCACCAAGGAGTTGGCCGCTCACCTGGGCATCTCCAGTGCCTCCGCGAGCGAGCACGCCACCGTCCTCGCCGACTCCGGCCTCACCGCCAAGGACCGCACCGGCCGCACCGTGACCCACCGCCCCACCCCGCTCGGCGAGGCCCTCCTGGCCGGCCGGGTGCCGTCCCGCGACGCCGGGCCCGAGGCCGCCTGACCTCGCGGGCGCGGCGGCTGCCGGGGGTCCGGGAGACCCCCCGGGCCGAACGCGTTCAAAGCCGTGCGCCATGATGAGGGTGCGCGGGAAGCTCCCCGCCGCGGCCTGCGGCGACGGACGGACCCGGGCCGTCCTCGCCCGCGCCCCGCCACGCCCCGAACACCCTGACCGGAACCGGGAGCCGGCGCAGGCCCGGCCACCGCCGCCGCGTTCCGAGAGCCCGCACCGTGACCGAACCGTTCACCCTCGAAGCCCAGTTGCACCTGGTCGGCGCCGCCCTCGTCGCGATGGGCCTGTTCCACGCGGTGCTGCCCCGCGCCATCGGCTGGCCCGCCGACCTGCGCGGCACCGCCCTGTTGACCCGTCAGGTCTCCTACGCCCACGTGTTCTTCATCGGCCTGGGCTGCACCCTCCTCGGCCTGCTCCCGCTCTGCCTCGCCCCCGACCTCCTGGCCGGCACCCGTCTCGGCACCGCGCTGCTGGCCGGTCAGACCCTCTTCTGGGGCCTGCGCTGGCTCTTCGAGTTCGCCGTCTTCCCCCCGAAGCTGTGGCGCGGCGACCCGCTCCGCACCGCCGCCCACCTCGCCCTCTCCGTCCTCTGGACCTGGGTCACGGCGGTCTTCGCCACCGCCCTGTGGCGGGTTCTCTAGGCCCGTCGTCAAGCCGCGTCTGCGGGCAGGAAGGCGGCGGGCAGGGGCGGCGGGCGAGGGGTTGCCCCCGGTCAGGCGTCGGCCGGGAGGACCGGGGTGCGGCGTGGCTGGCGGGGCAGCGGGAGCGCGAGGGCTTCGGGGGAAGTGGCGGGGAGGGCGAGCGCGGAGGCGGTTTCGGCGGGGAGCGGGTGGAGGCCGAGCAGGGCGGTGGTGAGGCGGGTGGTGGCGCGGTGCCAGTCGGGGCCACGCCGGAGCATGGCGTGGCCGCTGCCGGTGACGGTGTAGCCGCAGACGCGGGCGCCGGCGGCGCGGCTGCGGACGGCGAAGGCGCGGGTGTCGGCGGGCAGGGTGACGGTGTCGCGGTCGCCGTGCAGCAGCAGGACGTCCCGGCCGGCGAGTTGTTCGCACGGGTCCTCGGCCGGGCACCACGGGGCGAGGGCGACCAGGCCGGTGACGGAGGGGTGTCCGCCGGCCTGCAGCGCCGCCCGCCCGCCCATCGAGTGGCCGATCAGGACGGTGGGCACCGGGCCCAGCAGCGCGGCCAGTTCGTCGAGTGCGGCGAGTGCGTCCCGGGCGGCGTCGGCGCGCTCGCCGTTCCAGCCGCGGTGGCGGTAGCGGACGGTGCCGATGGCGACCCCGGAGTCCGCGGTCGCCCTGGTCAGGGAGCGCAGGAAGCCGTGCATCCGCAGCAGGGGGAGGTTGAGGCGACCGGGCCGGGCGAGGTTGTGCTCCTCGCCGCCGTGCAGGACCAGGACGGCGGCCCGCGTTTGTTCCGGGCGGGTCCGCCAGTGCAGCGCCCGGTGCTCCACCGCGCTGTCCGCCGTCGTACCGCTCACTGCCGCACCGTCCCGTCCGTCCCGCCCCGTCGCCCTTCCCCCGGACCGCCACTGTACGCGCGCGGACCTGCGGACCGTTCACCCGAGGGGAGCATCCCGGACACCGGGCGCGCGCGGCCCGCAGGGGGCCTGCTATCCACGAAGGGTGGGGGGCCACCGGGTGCCCGCTCGTGGCGCCGCGTCACCGAGTGGAGGACTCCGTGGTCCAGCAGCTCGCACTGTCCGTCGACTTCGGGTCGGGCTTCACCGAAGCCTGGTCGAAGATCGCGAAGGTCATCCCGCAGTTCATCGCCTTCCTGGTGATCCTGGCCATCGGCTGGCTGGTGGCCAGGGCCATCGGCAAGGTCCTCGACCGGGTGATGCGCAGGCTCGGGTCGGAACGGGTCGCGGAGCGGTCCGGGATGGCGGCGCGCCTGGCGGGCTCGAAGTACGACCTGACCGGCATCGTCTGCAAGGTCGTCTACTACATCGTGCTGTTGATGGCCCTGCAACTGGCGTTCGGCGTCTTCGGCCCGAACCCGATCAGCGTGATGATCCACAGCATCGTCGCCTGGCTGCCCCGCGCGATCGTCGCCGTCGTGATCGTGGTGGTCGCGATGGCCATCGCCAACGGCGTGCGCGACATCGTGGGCAACTCGCTCTCCGGCGCCTCCTACGGCCGGGCGGTCGCCACCACGGTCCGGGCGTTCATCGTGGCGCTCGGTGTGATCGCCGCGCTGGGACAGGTCGGGATCGCGACGGCGATCACCACGCCGGTGCTGATCGCCGTGCTCGCCACCGTCGCCGGCGTGCTGGTGGTCGGGGTCGGCGGCGGTCCGATCATGCCGATGCGGCAGCGCTGGGAGCGGTGGCTGGACAGCGCCGAGCAGGAGACCGCCAAGCTGCGCGGCAGCGCCTACCAGGCCGGACGCTCCGACGTGCTGGCCAACCAGCCGGTCCGGCCGGCGGCGCAGACCGGCCCGACCGGCCCGGGGACCCAGACCGGACCTGGCACCCCGCCGCCCCCGGGCATCGAACCCGGCGGGACCACTGACGGGCACCGGGCGGCTCAGACCTCCAGCAGGCCCTGCTCGCGCACCAGCCAGCAGATCGCGGTGAGCCGGAGCACGGCGTAGTCGTAGCCGACCGGCTCGCGCCAGCCGATCTCGGTGAGCGCGTCCAGGAAGCCCAGGGCGTAGTCCGACAGTTCCTCACGGTCCAGGGGCCGGGGCGCGAGCTCCGGCCCCTGCACGTACAGCAGTTCGCGCAGCATCGCCGCGTGCTGGTCGACCGCCGCGACGACGCCGGGCTCGAAGGCGAATTCGGCGAGCCGCGGCGTGAACGCCGTCACGATGCCTGGCAGCGGGCAGCCGGCCGGCTCGTCGGGGGAGCGCCGGAAGGATTCGTCGGGGGTCGCGAACATCCGTCCACGGTAGGCGAGCGCCGCGGCGGGAGCGGGCGCCCGTGACGGTTCCGTGCTGAGACCTTGGCCACCCGACGGCGGGTACCGGCACGTTCCGTGGTGTGGCCGGTTCCCTGCGCTCACGCCCGGGTGGTCCCGTACCAGAATGGTCCGCATGGATCTCCGCATCTTCACCGAACCGCAGCAGGGCGCGAGCTACGACACCCTCCTGAAGGTCGCCCGCACCGCGGAGGAGCTCGGCGCGTTCAGCGCCTTCTTCCGCTCCGACCACTACCTGAAGATGGGCGAGGTGGACGGCCTCCCCGGCCCCACCGACGCCTGGATCACCCTGGCCGGCCTCGCCCGCGACACCCGCACCATCCGCCTCGGCACTCTGATGACCGCCGCGACCTTCCGGCTGCCCGGCGTCACCGCGATCCAGGTCGCCCAGGTCGACGCGATGAGCGGCGGCCGGGTCGAGTTCGGCCTCGGCGCCGGCTGGTACGAGGCCGAGCACACCGCCTACGGCATCCCCTTCCCCAAGGAGAAGTTCGGGCGGCTGGAGGAGCAGCTGGCGATCATCACCGGGCTGTGGAACACCAAGCTCGGCGACACCTTCGACTTCGCCGGCGAGTACTACACGCTGACCGACTCGCCCGCGCTCCCCAAGCCCGCCCAGGACCGCATCCCGGTGCTGGTCGGCGGCCTCGGCCCGAAGCGCACCCCCGCGCTGGCCGCCCGCTTCGCCGACGAGTTCAACCTGCCGTTCGCCTCGGTGGACGACTCCGCCGCGCAGTTCGGGAGGGTCCGCGCCGCCGTCGAGGGGGCCGGTCGCCGGGCCGATGACCTGGTCTACTCCAACGCCCTGGTCGCCTGCGTGGGCCGGGACGACGCGGAGGTGGCCCGCCGGGCCGCCGCCATCGGCCGCGAGGTCGACGAGCTGAAGGCCAACGGCCTGGCCGGCACCCCGGACGAGGTCGTCGAGCGGATCGGCCGGTTCGCGGCCGTCGGCAGCGAGCGGATCTACCTGCAGATCCTCGACCTGGACGATCTCGACCACCTGGAGCTGATCGCCTCCCGGGTCGCCCCGCAGCTCGGCTGACGAACGGCGCCGGTGCGCGGCGGCCCCTTCCGGCCGCTCCCTGGCCGCGGGCCCGGTCGGTGACGGCGGCGTCCGGAAACGGGCCCGGTCCCGTCACGGGGCCGGGCCCGGCAGGGACCGTCCGTACCCGCTCCGACCTTCGCCCTTTACTCGCTCTTGGGAATGCGCCATGCTCCTGAGCAGGGAACGGCGGGGGGAGAAGCGGTGAGCGGGACGAGAACGGCGCGGGCGGCGGAGCCGAGGGTGCCGCCGCGGCGCACCGCCGGGGAACGCGTCGTCCTGCCTCCGTCGCACGACCCGACCGCCCTCCACGAACTGCGCGGACCCGGTCCGGCGGCCCTGCGCTACCCGGCCGGTGACCTGCTGGTCGTCACCGGTCTGCCCGGCAGCGGCAAGAGCACCCTGATGCGCCGCTGCGTCCGCGCCCCGCTGATCGACTCCCAGCTGGTCCGCGAGGAGTACGCGGCCAGGCTGCCCGGCCGCCTCCCGTACGCCCTCTACCGCCCGCTCGCCCGGGTCGCGCACTACCGGCGACTGCGCCGCGCCGTGCTGGACGGCGGGTCGCTCGCGGTGCACGACTGCGGCACGCTGCCCTGGGTGCGGGCCTGGCTCGCCCGCACCGCCGCGGGTCAGGGCCGTCGGGTGCACCTGCTGGTGCTCGACGTCGACCCGGCCGAGGCGCTCGCCGGGCAGCGGCGGCGCGGGCGCGGCGTCTCCCGCTACGCCTTCGTGCGGCACCGCTCCGGCCTCGCCCGGCTGCGCAGGTGGATCGGGGCCGGCCGGCTGCCGGCCGGGTGTGCATCGGCCGTGGTACTCGACCGGGCCGCCGCGCGCGCCCTGCGGGAGATCGACTTCACGGCGTCGTAGTCTCGGCGAGTCCGCGCCGGGCAGCGGGCCGGCGGGTCCGGCCGGAGCGCGCCGGGGCGTGGCCGAGACTCCGTCACCTCCCCGTCAGGAGCGCAGATGCGCCGTACTGCCCGGGTGCGCTCGCGTGCCCCCCGCCTGTTCCCCTGCGCCGCCGCACTGGTCGCCGCCCTCGGCGTGAGCCAGTTCGCGGCGCCGGCCCCGCAGCGCGCGGCCGCCGCCCCGACGACGACCGCGTGCGACGGCTCCGACGCCGACGCTCTCTTCGGCGCAGCCGCCCGCAGGCCGGCCGGCAGCCAGGCCGGGAAGGATCCGAACGCCGTCACCGCGGCCCAGGCCCGCGCCATGCAGGCCGACCTCGACGACCGGCTCGCCGCGCTCGGTTCCACCCACGTCCCGCTGTCCGGCGGCGCGACCACCGTCCCGGTGTACGTCCATGTCATCCACGACGGGAGCGCAGGCCGGCTCGCCGACAGCACCGTCGCCGCCCAGATCGACCACCTCAACGCCACCTACGGCGGCGAGGGCGAGGGCAACACCCCCACCGGCTTCCGGTTCGCGCTGGCCGGCACCGACTACACCGACAAGGCCGCCTGGTACACGGGGATGACGCCCGGCTCGGCCGCCGAGAAGGCGATGAAGAAGCAGCTGCGCAAGGGCGACCAGGGCACCCTCAACCTCTACACCGCCCACCTCGGCCAGTCCCTGCTCGGCTGGTCGACTTTCCCGAACGCCTACCGGTCGGACCCGGCCGACGACGGCGTGGTCGTGCTCGACGCCTCCCTGCCCGGAGGCTCCGCCACCCACTACAACGAGGGCAACACCGTCACCCACGAGACCGGCCACTGGTTCGGCCTCTTCCACACCTTCCAGGGCGGCTGCCTGCTCCCGGGCGACTACGTGGACGACACCCCGCCCGAGCGCAGCGCGGCCTTCGGCTGCCCCGAGGGCCGGGACACCTGCCCCACGACCGGCGCGGACCCGATCCACGACTTCATGGACTACAGCTACGACGAGTGCATGAGCGAGTTCACCCCCGGGCAGATCCAGCGAATGGTGAACTCGTGGTCCGCCTACCGGAGTTGATCTAACAGGAGACGTCGAGGTAGAGCAGCGTCCGGCCGTCCGCGGCGCGGAACTCGTACGCCCGGTGGTCCTCGGCGCAGGCCGCGTGCCAGGCAGCCGGGCGCTCCTCGGGGGCGAGCAGGACGGGGACGAAGTGGTCGGGGAAGGCCTCGTGCCGGCGGCCCCGGAGGCCGAGCGTCAGCTCGTCGGCGCCGGCCGCCAGCCGCCGGGCCAGCCGCCGGTCCACCGGGCCGCGGGCCAGCCGCCAGTAGCAGCCCGCACCGTCCAGGAAGCCACCCGACCCGATCGGGTTCCGGACTTCCAGGGGCTCGTGCTCCTCCTGCGGCGGCAGTGCCGCGAGGACCTCGGCGAAACCGCCGGACCGGCGGCGGGGCTTGTTCGGCATCCGGGCATCGTCCCAGCCGGCCGGGGTGAGCGCACTCGATTTGAATGCGGCACCCGATGATCGGCGCGGCAAATGCCGGACATATGTCCGATTTGATCTATGTTTGAAGGTCGGACCGATCAGGAGCCCCACCCGGCTGCACCAGCCGGCAGGAGCAAGCGAAGGAGCAAGGCCATGAGTGCCAGTCCCCGGATCGTCGTCGGCGTGGACGGCTCGCCCGCCTCGGAGCAGGCGCTGCACTGGGCGGTCGACTACGCGAAAGCCGTCGGCGGCACCGTCGACGCCATCGCCGCCTGGGAGTACCCCGCCTTCTACGGCTGGGCCGGACAGGGCGTGCCGACCGTCGAGACCTTCCACCCCGAGGAACTCGCGGGCAAGACCCTCTCCGACACCGTCGCCAAGGTGGTCGGCGAGGACCCGGGCGTACGGATCAGCGAGACCGTCATGCCCGGCAACGCCGCCAAGGCGCTGCTGGAGGCCGCCGGCGGCGCGGCGCTGATCGTCGTCGGCAGCCGCGGCCTCGGCGGGTTCTCCGGCGTGCTGCTCGGCTCGGTCAGCCGCCACCTCACCGAGCACGCGCCGTGCCCGGTCGTCGTCGTCCGCGAGGGCCACCCCGGGCAGTAGGCCCACGAGCCGGCCGGTCGTCGCCGGGCCGCCGCGCGGGAGAGGATGGAGTCATGCCAGAAGGTGACTCCGTCTACCGCGTGGCGGCCCGGCTGCACGAGGCCCTCGCCGGACAGCCGCTGACCGCCGCCGACCTGCGGGTGCCCGCCCACGCCACCGCCGCACTCGCCGGCCGCCGGGTGCTGGAGGTCGCCCCGCGCGGCAAACACCTGCTCACCCGTCTCGAAGGCGGCCTCACCCTGCACACCCACCTGCGGATGGACGGCCGCTGGGAGGTCTACCGCCCCGGCGAACGGTGGACCGGCGGACCCGACTGGCAGATCCGGGCCGTCCTCGGCACCGACCGCGGCACCGCCGTCGGCTACCGGCTCCCCGTCGTCGAACTGCTGCGCACCACCGACGAGCGGCGGATCGTCGGCCACCTCGGCCCGGACCTGCTCGGCCCCGACTGGGACCCGGTCGAGGCCGTCCGCCGGCTTCTCGCCCGGCCCGGCCGCCCGGTCGTCGAGGCCCTGCTCGACCAGCGCAACCTGGCCGGGATCGGCAACGTCTACGCCAACGAACTGTGCTTCGTGGCCGGCGTGACACCGTGGACCGAGGTCGGCGAACTCCCGCACCCCGACCGGCTGGTGGAGCGCGCCCGGCAGATGCTGGAGGCCAACAAGCTGCGCCCCGGCCACATCACCACCGGCGACACCAGGCCCGGCTACCAGCACTGGGTCTACGGCCGGGCCGGCCGGCCCTGCCCGCGCTGCGTCACCCCCGTCGTGACCGGACGTCAGGGCACGCCGCCGCGCGACCGCACGGTCTTCTGGTGCCCCTACTGCCAGCGCGGCCCCGCCCCGGAAGCCGTCCGGACCGCCCGGGGGAGCCGGCCGGGTCGGTGAGCCGGCGCCGAGGCGGTGTGCGGAGACGGCCGCTACGGCTGCTCCACCAGCGCCGGGTGGCGGGGGTCGTCCATCCGGACGGTGAGGTCGGCGAGTTGCGCGGGGGTGGTCTCGGCGTCGTAGCGGGCGAAGGCCGGCAGGGTCCACTGCTGGTCGGCGGCGGTGCGGCGGGCCAGCGCGGCCGGGGTGAGGGCGAGGTGGACGGTCAGGTCCAGCGGCAGCCAGCGGCCGAGCAGGAGCGCTCCGTCGAGCAGCAGCACGCCGTTCGGCGGGAGCCGGGTGTACGCCGCGCGGGTGGAACGGTCGGTCACCGGGTCGCGCAGCGTGGGCAGGACACGGCCGCTGCCGCCGGGCTCCAGCGGGTCGAGGACCTCGCGCAGCAGCGCGCCGTCGTCCAGCCACAGGTCGTGGAAGGCGTCCGCGTCGTGGTGGCCGTACTCCAGCCGGATCGACGCCGGGCGCAGGAAGTCCGCCGCCGACACCCGCAGGGTGGGGCGGCCGCGCAGCCGCAGCGGCTCCACCAGGGCGTCGGCGAGCGCCTCGGGGCGGGCGGCCGCCGCGCCGTCGACGGCCACCCGCAGCCGGCGGTCGGCGGCGCCGGGCAGGGCGGTGATGCGGTCGGCGAGCAGCTCGGCCAGGTTGTCGGGGGAGATCGGGCGTACCTGCATCGGGCCATCCTGCCGCGTCGTGGAGCCGCTCAGCTCAGGGGGAGGGCGTGCAGGACGTCGTCGTGGCCCGCGTACAGGCGGCCGCCGTCGGTGGCGACGCTCCAGACGTCCTTGCCCGGGCCGGAGTCGTGGAAGGTCCAGTCCAGTCGCCCGGTCGGGGTGTGGATCGCGCTGACCCCGCCGGTCGCCGTGCCCGGCACGAACAGCATGTCGGCGGCGACCACCGGACGGCTGCGGCGGTCCAGCAGGAACGGCAGCCGACAGGTCCACAGCACCCCGCCGGTGACCGCGTCGTGGCAGGTGACGATGCCGTGGTCACTCGGGACGTACACCCGGGGGCCGTCCGGGACGGGCGGCAGCGCCCGCCAGGAGTCGCCCCGGGCGGGGGAGTAGGTCCAGCCCGGTTCGCCGGTGGGCTGCAGCATGCGCACGCCGCCGTTGCCGTCGGGGACGTAGACGTCCTGCGTGCCGGTGGCGCACCAGCGCAGGTCCTCGTCGCCGTGCGCCGTCCACAGCGGGCGGCCGGTGGCGGCGTCCCGGGCCACCAGTTCGGCGCGGAACCCGAGGAAGCGGACGCAGGCCACCACGTTGCTGCCGATCCTGGTGGCGGGGGCGACCGGCTGCTCCTCCTGCTCGGTCGGGACGGTCCACAGGAAGGAGCGGTCGGCGACCCGCAGGGCGAAGAGGTGGTTGTCCGGCGGGGCGCCGTCGGGGCCGGGGCGGCCCCAGGAGTAGCCGTAGAGGATGCCGCGGTCGTAGCCGGTGAGACGGGTCTGGCCCTGCAGCTCGTCGGGCAGCGGCAGGCTCCAGTCGGCCGCGGGGTCCGTGAAGTGCCTGGCTTCGAGGTGGCCCTCGTAGGTGGTGGTGAAGAGGAGGTCGGGCCCGATCACGACCTTGCCGAGCAGGTCGAGGTCGCTGGGCCAGTCCCGGCTGTCCGGCGGGTCGAAGACCAGCAGCCGGGCGGCGGTGCCCCGGGCGGCGTCGAGCACCTGGAGGCCGTTCCTGGACAGGTAGACGGGACGGGCCGGCGGGCCGGTGAGCCGCGCCGGGGTCATCGCCTCGGGGCCGCGGTAGGTCCAGAGGGGAGTCGGCCCGGAGAGGGCGGTGGGCGGCGGCTCGGTCGGCTTCGGTGCGGGGGGCGCCCCGTCGGCACCCGAACGGCCGAACGCCCACGCGGCCCCGCCCGCCGCGAGGGCCCCGGCCCCGATCAGCATCCGGCGCCGGCTCGGCCGCGGACCGTCCCCGCCGCCGCCGATCACGTCCTCGGGCGCCTCGCCGCCGCTGCTCTCCTCCCCGTCCCACTGCCACGACGCCTCGTGCGCGGTGTTCCCGGACGACGGCGACTGCATACGCTCTCGCTTCCCCACCGGCGGCCCCGCGCCGCCACCCGTCCGGAGGATATCGAACGGTCCCCGAACGGTTCGAACGTGCGCAACGGCGGGAGGCCCCGGCCCGGCACCGCTGGAGGAAGGCGCGGGCGGGCAGCGCGGCGGGTGCGGGCAGGAGGGGAAGCGGTTCCTCGGGCGCCGGTCCTCAGGGGCGCTTCGGGGAGTGCTTCGAGGAGTCCTTCGGGGGGTGGTCGGCGAGCTCGGCGAGGACGTCGGCGTGGCAGGGGAGCGGGGCGCACCAGCAGGCGAGGCGGTGGCCGCGCAGAGGCGGGACGAGGGCCAGGAGGTCCGGGCGGGCGAGCAGGTACGCGCGGTACTTCGCGACCATCTCCTCCCGGGTGAGGTCCGGGCCCGGCCGGTAGGGGCAGTGCAGGGGGGACTCGGCGAGGTGCCAGCCGCCGCGGTGCGCGGCACGGCCGACGTAGACGGCGTCGCCGTAGGCGGGGTCGTCGCGGTGGCCCTTGAGGTTGACCACGGTGGTGCGGCGGGACGGGCTCGGCATGCCGTCCATGCTGGTGCAAGCGGGGCCCGGCGGCAGCCCGGGGCGGGGCGGGCTCGCCTTGACACCGTTCCGGGCCCGGCGTAGCAAAAGAGCATGCGCCATCCGCATGCGACCGGTGGGGCCCCTGGGGCGTGGTCGGGGCCGGACCAGCCGCGGGAGCCCGGGGCCGACGCGGTGGTGGGCCGGGCTGCTCCCCGGACCGGGCCTGCGGCGGACCGGCCTGCGGAGCACCGTCGGGACGAGCTGTTCGCGGACGCCGTGCGCGGGGTGCTCGGGCGCACCGGGGCGTACGGCGCGCTGGTGTACCTGCGGTCGCGGGACCGGCGGTCACTGGCGCTGCGGACGATCGCGGGGGTGCCGCTGGCGGTGATGAGCCCGTTCCGGCGGGTCGCGGCGGCCGGGCCGCTGCCGGTCGGGGTCTGCTTCCGGACCGGGCACGAGATCGTGCTCACCGGCGGTGAGGACACCATGCGGCGCTTCCCGCAGCTCGCGGTCGGTCTGCCGTACGACTTCGCGTCCGCCTGCGTGCCGGTGGAGCACGGCGGCGAGCGGTTCGGGGTGCTGAGCGTGCTGTGGCCGGCCTCGGACGACGGGGTGCCGGAGTCGTCGCGTCCGCTGATCGCCGCCGTCGCGGCCGAACTGGGCGACGGGCTGGCCGGGTTGGAGGAGTCCGGGCAGTCGGTGGAGCCGGGCGGGGAGGGGGAGCCGACGGTGGTCGAGCTGCCGCCGCCGTCGTCGGTGCCGACCATCCGGGTCGGGCTGTTCGACTGGGACGTGGCCACCGGGGCACTCGCCGCGGACGAGCAGTTCCGGGAGATCTTCGGTTTCGGCCCGGGCGAGTTCGACGGCACGGCGACCTCCCTGAGCGGCAGGATCGCCCCGGGCGACCTGCCGCAGTTCCGGGCCGCCGCCAGGACGGCGCTGGAGCACGGCGAGGTGCTGGCCGCCCGGGTCCGGGTGCTCGGGCCGGACGGCTTGCCGTACCCGGTGGAGCTGTGGGCGCGGGCACCCGCGGCGGTCTCCCGCGGCCGGACCCACCTGGTGGGCGCCGTGCTGGACGCCCGGAGCCTGACCGCCGCCGCGGCCGCCGTCGAGCGGCTGCGCGAGGGCGTGTTCTCACTCGACCTGGACGGCCGGATCCGTTACGCCAACCACGCCACCGAGCCACTGCTGCGGGCCCGCCGCGAGGACCTGATCGGCCACCACCCCTGGGACGTGCTGCCCTGGCTCGCCGACCCGTTCTACGAGAACCGCTACCGGGCGGCGCTGCTCTCCCAACGGCCCGCCACCTTCCTGGCGGCCCGCCCGCCGGACGGCTGGCTCGCCTTCTCGCTCTATCCCGACGCGCACGGCGTCACCGGCCGGGTGGTCTCCGCCGAGCCCCTGCCGGACGCCGTCGAGCCCCTGCCGGCCGCTCCGCCGCCGGCCGTCCGCACCGGCGTCGGCGGCACCCATCACCTGCTCCAGCTGGCCAGTGCGCTGACCGAGGCGGTCACCGTTCGCGACGTGTGCCGGGCGGTGGCCGAGGAGATCCTGCCGGCCTTCGGCGGCCAGGAGCTGGCCATCTACACGGTGCACGACCAGGAGTTGCAGCTGGTCTCGCAGTCCGGCTACCCGGACGGCTTCCTGGACTCCTTCGAGGGCACCCCGGTCGACGCCCGCGTCCCGGGCGCGGAGACCCTCAGCACCGGCACCGCGATCTTCTTCGAGTCGGTGCGCGAACTCGCCGCCGCCTACCCCGGCCTCGCCCTGGACGAGATGGGCGCCTGGGCGTTCCTGCCGCTGATCGCCTCCGGCCGGGCGGTCGGCAGCTGCATCCTCGGCTTCGACCGCCCGCACCCGTTCACGGTCGAGGAGCGCGGTCTGCTCACGGCGCTCGGCGGCTTCATCGCCCAGGCCCTGGAACGCGCCCGGCTGTACGACGCCGAGTTCGCGGTGGCCCGTGGGCTGCAGCAGGCGCTGCTGCCGCACCGGCTCGCCGAGGTGCCCGGGATCCGGATCACCGCCCGCTACCTGCCCGGCACCCAGGGGATGGAGATCGGCGGCGACTGGTACGACGCGATCGTCACCGACGGGGACGTCACCCTGGTGATCGGCGACGTCGAGGGCCACAGCGTCGGCGCCGCCGCCACGATGGGCCAGCTGCGCAGTGCGGTCCGCGCCTTCGCGACCGGCGGCGACCCGCCCGACCAGGTGCTCGCCCACACCAACCGGCTGCTGCTGGACCTCGACCCCGGGCTGCTCGCCAGCTGCTGCCTGGTCCGGCTCGCCCCGGCCGACGGAACCGCCCGGATCGCCCGCGCCGGGCACATGCCGCCGGTGCTGCGGCACCCGGACGGGCGGACCGAGGCGCTGTACGTGGCGGGCGGGCCGCTGCTGGGGGTGGACGAGCTGGCCGCGTACCCGGTCAGCGAGCTGAGGCTGAGCCCGGGCTCGGTGCTGGCCCTGTACACGGACGGGCTGGTCGAGGACCCGGCGGCGGCGATCGACGAGGGCGTGGACCGGCTGCGGGCCGCGATGGCCCGGGCCGAGCCGGGGGAGGAGCTGGAGGAGGCTGCCGAGCGGCTGCTGCGCGAGGTCGGTTCGGCCCGCCGGGTGGACGACGTGGCGCTGCTGCTGACGGCCTTCGGCCGGGCCGCCGCCGGGCCGACGCCGCCGTCGGTGTGATCGGACATCGGCGCGAGCAGGCACAGGCAGGTGTGACCGGCCGCCGGTGTGACCAGGAGACTTTCGTCGGACCCGGCGACGACGAAGGTGGACGGCGGGGGCTCCGGCCGGCCGGTTAGCCTCGACGGGTGGATGCGATCGCGCGGGCCTGGAAGAAGGCGGTACGGACGGCGCTGCCGGGGCCCTGGCGGCCGTGGCGGGTGGTGGGCGAGGCCGTGCTCGCCCTGCTGATGGGCGGTCTCGCCGCCGTGATGGAGGTCGCCGCCGGCACCGGCCTGGCGGTGCCCTTCGGCCTGGGCGTCGCGGTGCTGTGGGTGCTGCGGCGGGGACTGCCGGTCACCGTGCTGCTGGCCGCCGCGGCCGCCACCGGCTGGTCGGGAGGGCCGGTGCTGCTGCTGATCTGCGCGGGCTGGGCGGCCGGCGCGCGGATCCGCCGGGTCTGGGCGCTGGTCGGCACCTTCGTCCTGGGCTGGGTGCTGTTCACCGTGACGGGCGTGCTGAAGGACGCCTCCTCGTTCTCGCCCGAGCTGCTCCTGGGGCTGTCGCTGGGTGGCTTCCTGGTGCTCGCGGTCCTGCCCGGGCTCTACGGCCGCTACCGCGCGCAGCGGCGGGCCCTGCTGGACGCGCTGCGCGAGCGCAACGACCAGCTGCTGCGGGAGCGGGTCATGGTGGTGCACCAGGCGCGGCTGCGCGAGCGGCACCGGATCGCCCAGGACATGCACGACAGCCTGGGGCACCAGCTGGCGCTGATCTCCGTGCACTCGGGCGCGCTGGAGGTGGACCGCACGCTCACCGACCGGCAGCGGGAGGCGGTCGGGGTGCTGCGGCAGGCCGCGGTCGCGGCGATGCGCGAGCTGCGCGAGGTGGTCGGGGTGCTGCACGACGAGTCGACGGCGGTGCCGCCCGCGGCGGGTGCGGTGGGCGCGACGCCCGCCCGGGGCGGGGTGGACGGGATCGACGGGCTGGTGGATTCCTCCCGGGCGGCCGGAGCGGTGGTCGTGCTCACCCGGGAGGGCGAGCCGCGCCCGCTGCCGGCCTCGGTCGACCACGCGGCGTACCGGATCGTGCAGGAGGCGCTCACCAACGCGCACAAGCACGCCCCCGGCGCGCCGATCGGTGTCGCGCTCCGGTACGAGCCGGACGCGCTGGTGGTGGAGGTCACCAACGACCGTGCGCCGGAACTCGTGGGCGCGCGCGTCGGGGTGGGCCAGGCCGTGAGCGGCGGCCAGGGGCTGACCGGGCTGCGGGAGCGTGCCCGCCTGGCCGGCGGCATGGTGCACGCCGGGTCGACGGCCGAGCAGGGCTTCCGGCTGGCCGCCGTCCTGCCGTACGAGGGGACGGAGGGCGGCAAGGAGGGCGCCGCCGCGGCGACCGGGGTGGACGACTGGGTGTTCGAGGGCCTGCCGGTCGACGACGCGGCCGGTAAGCGCCGCAGTCCGGCGTTGGGGTGCGCGGTCGGCGTGGTGGCGGTCGGGCTGACCGTGCTGGGCCTGCTGGTCTGGGGCGTCGTGGGCTTCGTGGACGGCACCCGCGCCGCGACGCTGAAGAAGCCGCGGTACGACCAAATCGAGGTCGGTGCGGCGCAGGCCGCGGTGATGCGTGAGCTGCCGTCCGGCAGCAGCTTCTTCACCGACGAGTACAAGGGCGGTGGACCGACCCCGCCGGCGGGGGCGCAGTGCCGCTGGTACCTCCTGGAGGGCTCGTCCGACGACGGCTGGAACGACCAGCACGTGGCGCGGTTCTGCTTCAAGGACGGGGTGCTGGTGGAGAAACAGGAGTACGTCGGCAAGGACTGACCGCGCGGGCGTCCGGACCGGGGGCCGGAGGTCCGGTCCGGACGGCGGGGATGTGAGGATGGTGCCGCAGCCGAAGCACCGTTCGAGGGGAATGACCAGCGTGATCCGAGTCCTCGTCGCCGACGACGAGCCGCTGATCCGGGCCGGGATCAGGATGATCCTCGGCTCCGCCGACGACATCGAGGTGGTCGCCGAGGCCGCCGACGGCCGGGAGGCGCTGGAGCTGGCGCGGGCGCACCGGGTGGACGTGGTGCTGCTGGACATCCAGATGCCGGTGATGGACGGGCTGACGGCGCTCGGGGAGCTGTCGAAGGCCGCCCCCGGCGCGCGGGCGTTGATCCTCACCACCTTCGGGGAGCGCGAGAACGTCCTGCGCGCCGTGACCGAGGGCGGCGCCGGCTTCCTGCTGAAGGACACCGCGCCGAACGAGCTGATCCAGGCCGTCCGGGCGGCGGCCGGCGGGAACGCCTTCCTCTCCCCGGCGGCCACCCGGCACATCGTCGACTCGTTGGCGTCCGCACACAGCGGTTCGCTGGCCGCCCGCGGCGCCGCGGCCCGGCGCCGGCTGGAGGTGCTCACCGAGCGGGAGCTGGAGGTGCTGGCGCTGCTCGGTGAGGGCCTGTCCAACGCCGACGCCGGGGCCCGGATCCACATGAGCGAGGCGACGGTGAAGACCTACGTGAGCCGGATCCTGGCCAAGCTGGGGTGTGAGAACCGGGTCCAGGCGGCGCTGCTGGCGCGGGACGCGGAGCTCGACGGCCGGAGCTGAGCGCTTCCGCACGGTCACGGAACGTGTCGGGTGTGGTGGATGCCACTCGGCGGCCGTGCGGAACCGGGAACTCCGGCCGGGCTACTGACGGTCCGTCGGTGATCGGTGACGGTGTGTGGGGGGTGCGGGGGGCGCTTACGGGTGAACAGATGTGAGCGAGGGCACGGGAACTGAACATTTGATCTTGAGAATGCGGTCAAAACCGGTCAAGCCGGGCATCGTTTCTTGATCGATACCGCCGGTAACAGTCAACTGACCTGCGACATCCAAGAATTGCTTGCTGTGCGCCGAGGTTGCCCCCTAGCTTCATTGGCGGCGCACCGAGCGCCACCCGGGTTCACCCCGACGCACCGCCCGCCGACTGACCCACGGCGCGAGGGCGGTGCCCGCCGACCAGGCCGGCTCGAACAGGCCGTCGGCGAGCGGAGGTGACCGGGGCGGCAGGGCACGTCCGACGCGTGCACGGCCGCCCGTCGAGTGAGGTGAGCGAACACCACCGGCCCCTGTCCCGGGCCTGGTTCCGTCTGCCCGCCCGGGGCTTGTCGAGAGGATCTGTATGAATCCCCGTCACGAGACCGCCGCTGCCACCGAGACCACCACCAAGCGCAACCGCGTGCGGATGGCGGTCGTCGCGGGCGCCGCCGTCGCGGCCCTGCCGGTGGCCGGCCTCGTCACGGCCACCTCGGCCTCCGCCGCACCGGCCTCCTCCTGGGACGCCGTCGCCCAGTGCGAGAGCGGCGGCAACTGGAGCACCGACACCGGCAACGGGTTCCACGGCGGCCTGCAGTTCTCCCCCAGCACCTGGAGGGCGTACGGCGGCACCGCGTACGCCCCCCAGGCCAGCCAGGCGACCCGGGCGCAGCAGATCGCCGTCGCCGAGAAGGTCCTTGCCTCGCAGGGGCCGGGTGCCTGGCCGGTCTGCTCGAAGAAGGCGGGTCTGAGCAAGGGCGGCGCCCCGGCCGACGTCGACACCACGTCGGCCGCCAAGCCCGCCAAGCCCGCCAAGCCCGCCAAGCCCGCCAAGCCCGCCAAGCCCGCCACGAAGGCGGCGAAGCCCGCCGCCAAGCCGGCCCCGGCCGCCCCGGCGGCCAGGCAGCAGGCGCCCAGGGCAGCCGAGGCGGCCGCGGGCCGGCCGTCGGCGAAGCCGGCGCAGTCCGCGCCGTCGACCGCGAGGAACACCGCGGGCGGCAGCTACACCGTCAAGGCCGGCGACACCCTGAGCGACATCGCGGCCAAGTTCGGCGTCGACACCGACGGCCTGTACAACAAGAACGCACGTGTCATCGGCGGCAACCCGGACCTGATCTTCCCGGGCCAGACGCTGACCGTCTGACGGAACCCGCGAGTGCCGCTGCGGCGGAGCGCCTGACCCAGCCTCCGACGGAGCCTCGCGACCCGGCCGAGCGGCCGCCCCTGTGCACGGGGGCGGCCGCTCGGCGCGGTGCGTTCCGGGCTGGTCCCGGCCGCAGGGCCGAACCGTGCGGGCGGCCGGGGGTCGGTTCGTACGGCCGGTGGGTGGCGTGCACGCCGGGGCCGGGGCACTTCGAGGCATGGTTGAAATTTCAACGCGATGTCCGAATACCGCCGGAGGTCCGCGGCGCCCCGGACCAGGATCGAGTCATGTCCGAGATCGGAACGAGGAGTTCTGGAGATATGACGATGAACGGTGCGGCAGTGCTCGACGGCAAGGTGGCCCTGGTGACCGGCGGCAGTCGTGGGATCGGCGCGGCGGTCGCGCTGCGACTGGCCGAGGACGGCGCCGACGTGGTGCTGACCTACCGGGGCGGCGCCGAGCGGGCCGACGAGGTCGCCGCGAAGATCACCGCGATGGGGCGGACCGGCTGGGCCGTCCGGGCGGACAGCGCCGACCCGCAGGAGGTGGCGGCCGCGGTGGCCGCGGTCGCCGAGCGCTTCGGGCGGCTGGACATCCTGGTGAACAACGCCGGCGTCGGCGTCCTCGGCCCGATCGGCGAGCCGGCGCTCGACGACGTCGACCGGGTGCTGGAGGTGAACGTCCGGGCGCCCTACCTGTACGCCCGGGCCGCCTCCGCGCACTTGGCCGACGGCGGACGGATCGTCACCATCGGCAGCTGCGTCGCCAAGCGGGTCGCCTTCCCCGGCGCCACGCTGTACGCGACCAGCAAGGCCGCGCTGATCGGGCTCACCAAGGGGCTGGCCCGTGAGCTCGGCCCGCGCGGGATCACCGCCAACCTGGTGCACCCGGGCCCGATCGACACCGACATGAACCCGGCCGGCGGCCCGTCGGCAGAGTTCCAGAGCGGGCTCACGGCGCTCGGCCGCTTCGGCACCGGGGCGGAGGTCGCGGCCGCCGTCGCCTACCTGGTGGGAGGGGACGGCCGGTACGTGACCGGCGCGGAGCTCGCGGTGGACGGCGGCTTCGCGGCCTGACCGCCCGGCGGGCCCGGTCGGCGGCACGCACCGGCGCACGCGGGGCGGTGTCGTGCCGGACGGTCGTCGGCGCTCGCGCTTACGATCGCCCGGCACGACCCGTGTCCCCGACCGAGAGGTGTGCCATGACCGCAGCGGAAGACCCGATCGGACTGCTCGCCCGGGCCCTCGCGCAGACCGCCGGGCTGATCGACGGCACCGGCGTCGAACTGGCCGGCCACCCGACCCCCTGCCGCTCCTGGGACGTCGGCGACCTGGTCAGCCACCTCCTCCACGACCTGCGGCAGTTCACCGTCCGGGCGAGGGGCGGGCAGCCGGACTGGTCGCAGCCCTTCGAGCGGGTCGAGGACGACTGGCTGCACGCCTTCGAGGCCGGGGCCGAGCAGCTGGTCGACGCCTGGCGCGCGGCCGGGGACCTCGGCGGCACGCTGGAGGTGCCCGGTGTCGGCACCCTGCCGGCCCGCTTCCCGGTCGACCAGCAGATCGCCGAATTCGCTGTCCACGGATGGGACTTGGCGCGTTCCGGCGGCCAGTCCACCGAGGGCCTGGACCACGAGGTGGCGCTCGCCGCCCTGGCCTGGGCCGAGGGTGCGCTCAAGCCCGAGTACCGTGGCGCCGAGCAGGAGCACAAGGCCTTCGGTCCGGCCGTCGCCGTGCCCGAGGACGCCCCGCCGTACGACCGGCTCGCGGCGTTCTTCGGCCGCGACCCGGCGGCGCCGGTCGTGCCGTAGGCCGCGTTCGCCCCCGGTCCGCCGACGGCACGGACGCACCGGTCGGTGCCACCGGGCGCCCGCGCCCCGCCCGGACCGGGCGGGGCCTGCCCGGGTCACAGCGGTCGGCGGGCCGCGGCCTGCTTGATCGCCTCGCGGATGCGCGGGTAGGTCCCGCAGCGGCAGACGTTCTGGATCCCGTCGATGTCCGCGTCCGTCGGGTTCGGGGTGCGGCGCAGCAGGGCGACCGCCGCCATGATCTGGCCCGGCTGGCAGAAGCCGCACTGGGCGACGTCGCAGGCGAGCCAGGCCTCCTGGACGGGGTGCAGGTTCTCGCCGTCGGCGAGGCCCTCGATGGTGGTGACGGTGTGGCCCGCGCAGTCCTTGACGGACCGGGTGCAGGGCTGGAACTCCCGGCCGTCGAGGTGGCTGGTGCAGGCGCGGCAGACGCCCACCCCGCAGCCGTACTTGGGGCCGGTGACGCCGAGTTTGTCGCGCAGCACCCAGAGCAGCGGCATGTCGTCCGGGGCCTCGACGGTGACGGGCTGCCCGTTGAGGACGAAGGTGTGGGTGGGCATGGGGAGTCGGGATCCTCGGCTCTGGATGGTCGGGTGGCTGTGACGCCCGGGTGGTGGCGCCGGCCCGGTGGTGGTGCCGGGAGGGTTCAGAAGTCGATGGGGAAGGAGCGCGGGCTGGTGCCGGTCGCGCGCGCGTAGGCATTGGCGACCGCGGCGCACGCGGCCGGGACACCCAACTCGCCCGCGCCGCCGGGCGGTCCGCTCGGCGGCATCAGGTGGATCTCGACCACCGGCGGGGTGTGCCGCTGCCGGGCGTAGTGGAAGTCGCCGTAACTGCCTTCCCGGAAGGCTCCGTTGTCGAGGTGGTTGCCGGCCTGCAGGATCACCGAGATGCCGTCGACCAGTGCGCCGGTCAACTGGGCTTCCAGGCCACGGGGGTTGATGACCCGGCCGACGTCGGCGGCGACCACCGCCCTGGTCACCCGGGGGTTGGCCCGGTCGGTGGCGTCCAGCTCGACCAGGTAGGCGGCGGCGCCGCCGTTCTCCTCGTGGTACCCGACGCCCTGGGCCCGGCCGGGGGGCATCGGGCGCCTCCAGTTCCCCTTCGCGGCGACGGTGTCCAGGACGGCCCGGCCGGCGGCGCCGCGCAGCCGGGCCCGGCGGAAGGCGACCTCGTCCTGGCCCATCCGGCGGGCCAGTTCGTCCATCACGATCTCGTCGCAGACCCGGACGGTCCCCGAGTACACCGAGCGCCAGCTGCCGGTGTGCAGGTCCAGCGGGACCTCGGCGAGCAGCTGGACGGGGACGCCGACGTCGTACGGGTTCTTCTCGGTGAGCAGGAAGAACACCTCGGAGGTGGTGAGCCCGGCCAGCGGGAGGTCGTAGCCGGCGGCGGTGAGCGCCTCGCCGAGGCCGTGGCCGAAGTCGGTGCGCACACTGGCGGCGCGGTGCTCCCAGGCGAGCACGCGGTCGAGGCCGTAGACGGCCCGGATCCGGTGGTGGCCGGCCGGGCGCATCCGGCCGTGGCGCATGTCGTCGTTGCGGGTCCACATCAGCTTGACCGGGCGGCCCGCGGCCTTGGAGATCCGGGCGGCCTCCAGGGCGGCGTCGAAGAACAGCCGCCGGCCGAACGAGCCGCCGCCGCGCACCACGTGGACGGTGACGGCGTTCTGCGGCAGGCCGAGTTCGGCCGCGATGGTCTGCTGGGCGACGATCGGGCTCTGCGCGGCGAACCACAGCTCGGCCCGGTTCGCCCGGACGTCGGCGATGGCGGTGAGCACCTCCATCGGGGCGTGGTTGACGAAGGCGAAGTCGAACTCGGCGTCCAGGTGCTGGGCGAGCGGCGGCGGCGGGAGGAACGGCGCGTGGGCGGCGCGCAGCCGTTCCCTGACGTCGGCGTCGGACAGGCCCGCGACCGGGCCCGGGTTCCAGGTGGTGCGCAGGGCGTCGCGGGCCTTGAGCGCCTGGTCGAAGGTCTCGGCGAGGACGGCGACGCCGCTCGGGACCTGCACCACGCCGAGCACCCCGGGCATGGCGCGGGCGGCGGAGGCGTCCAGGGACTTGAGGGTGCCGTTGACGGTGGTGGGGCGGGCGACCACGGTGGGGACGGCGCCGGGCACGGACAGGTCCCCGGTGTACCGGGCGCGGCCGGTGACGATGTCGCGGGCGTCGATCCGGCCGGTCGGCCGGCCGACCAGCCGCAGCCGGTCCGCCGCCTTGGGGAGGGCGGGGACGGCGGGCGCGGCGATCGCGGCCGCGGCGGCGGCGAGTTCGCCGTAGCCGAGCCGTCGGCCGTCGGGGGCGAGGACGGTGGAGTCGGCGGTGCGCAGGGTGGGCGCGGGAACGTTCCAGCGCCTGGCGGCTGCGGTCACCAGCCGGGCGCGGGCGGCGGCGGCGGCGCCGCGCACCGGGTCGTACAGCGAGCGGATGGAGTTGGAGCCTCCGGTCAGCTGGTTGAAGAGCAGTTCGGGGCGGCCGTCGGAGAGCGGCACGTCGACGTCGCCGAGCCGGGCGTCGAGTTCCTCGGCGACCAGCATCGCGATCGCGGTGGTCAGGCCCTGACCGACCTCCAGCCGGGGCAGGTGCAGCACGGCCCGCCCGGCGGGGGTGACTTCCAGGACCAGCAGGTGCGAGGTGGGCAGTCCGGCGAGGATCATCGCGTCGCCGAGGTCGACGATGTCCGGGATTCCGGGCAGGCCGACCAGCCGCGGGGACGCGGCGTCCCGGGCGGCCGCGGCGGCGTGGACGGCCTGCCCGGCGGCCTGTCCGGGACCCGGGGTGGCGGCCCGTGCGGTGGCGGGGTCGGCGGCGTCGAGGCCGAGGCGGGCTCCGACGGTGAGGGTGGGCGCGGCCAGCAGGTAGGTGAGGAAGCGGCGGCGGCGGGTCACGCCGGCCCCGGCGGCCGCTGTCGCGTCGCGGCGGTCGGCGGTGCCCGGGCGGGTGGCGGTGGACGGGCGGTCGGCGGAGCCGGGGAGGGTGGGGGCGCGCGGGTGTCCGGTGGGCTCCGGGTGTCCGGTGGGGTTCGAGGGCGCGACGGAGGTGCTGATGGGAGGAGCCCTTCGAGCCGGAGACGGCGCCGGATCGGGCGGGCACGGCGGCCCCGGCCCCGGTGCCGGATCGCGAACGCCGTCGAGCATAAAAGGGCGCTACTGACGGGTCAACACGGTCAAAGTTGGCCCCAGGCTTGGCCGATCGCGGTTTTGCAGCGTTCGGGGAGAGCGGATTCGGAGCGGGTACGGACGGCACTTCGGTGGCGCGGGGAAGGCCGGGGCGAGGCCCTCCCGAAGCGCGCGGAGACCCCAACGGGACGGTGTCGCACGAGGGTTCAGCGCTCGGTCGGCGGTGCGGCGGCTGACGGAAGTGGCCCAGGAAATTCCTTGATCACTGGATCTGTCGGCTGGGCCGGTTTCTGCCTAGGGTGGGTGGCGAACCGTCGCCGACGGTTGTGAACGTCCGGCCCGTGCGCCGCTCGTCGCCGCGGTGCTGTCGCCCGTCCGTGGGTGGAAGGCCCCCCGTCGGGCGAACGGTGACGGTCCGTCACCACCGAAGGAGAGACGTGCCGACCGACCGAGCCGCCCGGCCGGGCAGCCTGCTGCCGCCCGCCGGCCCCCAGCGGACCCTGGCCGCAGCCCAGTTGGCGAGCGCGGTGGGCGACGGTGCGTACTACACCTGCTCCGCGCTCTACTTCACCCGCGTGGTCGGCATGTCACCGACCGCCCTCGGTCTCGGCCTCGCCGTCGGCTGGGCGCTCGGCTCCGTCGCGGGCGTCCCGCTCGGCCACCTCGCCGACCGGCGCGGCCCGCGCCGCACCGCGGTGGCGCTCGGGCTCGCGGCCGCGGCCGTGGCCGCCGCCTTCCTGACGATCCGTTCCTACCCGCTGTTCCTGGTCGCGGTCTGCCTCTACGCGACGGCCCAGTCCGGGCTGACCGCGGCGCGGCAGGCGCTGGTCGCCGGCCTGGTGCCGGCCGGGGAGCGGACCGGACTGCTCGCCCACCTGCAGTCCACCCTCAACGGGGGCCTGGCCGTCGGCGCGGCGGTCGGCGGCATCGCGCTGAGTGTCGGCACCCGGACCGCCTACCTGGGCGCCTTCGTCGTCACCACGATCGGCCTGCTGATCGGCGCGCTCGTCCTCGGCCGGCTGCCCGAAGTCCCGCCCGGCCCGAAGGAGTCCGGCACCGGACCGCGCCTGGCGGTGCTGCGCGACCGGCGGTACGCCGCCGTCACCCTGATCAACGCGGTACTACTGCTGCGCATGCCGCTGCTCAGCCTGATCATCCCGCTCTGGATCGCCCAGCGCGCCCCCGGGATCGGCTGGCTCGGTTCGGCGCTGTTCGTGCTCAACACCCTGGCTGTGCTGGTGTTCCAGGTCCGGGCGGCACGGGACGTCACCGGGCTGGACTCGGCCGCGCGGGCGGTCCGTTCGGCCGGGGTGCTGCTGCTCGGCTGCTGCGCGGTCTTCGGACTGTCCGCGCTCGACGTGCCGGTCTGGGCGGTCGGCGCGCTGCTGGTCGCGGCGTCCGTGCTGCAGGTGGCCGGCGAGATGCGGCAGTCGGCCGGCTCCTGGCAGATCGGCTTCGACCTCGCCCCGCCGGAGCGGATCGGCCAGTACCAGGGCTTCTTCGGCACCGGCGTCGCCGTGGCCCGTACCCTCGGGCCGCTGCTGCTCACCGCGCTGCTGCTGGACGGCGGCCTCGCGGGCTGGCTGGTCCTGGGCGGGGTGTTCCTCGCGGCGGGCTACGCGATGGGGCCGGTCGCCCGGTGGGCGGAGCGGGACCGCGGTCACGCGGTGTCACCGGCGCCGCCGGTCGTGACGGGCGCCGCGGCGGAGGGCGCGTAGCGGCGCCGGACGGCGGGTGGGTGGCGGGTGGGTGGCGGGTGGATGCGCGGGCGCGCGGTGTGACGGGTGCGCGGGTGCATGGGCGCGCGGGTGCATGGGCGCGCGGGGCGCGTGCAGCGGGAGAGCACGCGGGTGCGGTGGGCGCTGCGCGGGGGTCCGGGACGGACAACCGGCGGGGGAAGCCGGAAACCGGTGGCCCCAACCCGCCGCGCGCTGGCATGCTGGCCGCGTGGACCGACCCCAGATCTGGCTCGACTTCGCCCCTGAGCTGCACCTCTTCGTCTCCGCGCCCCGCCGGGCGGGCCGCACCGAGCTGCGCACCGACGGTGTCTCCACCCTCGGTCACGTCGTCGAGTCCCTGGGCGTCCCGCTCACCGAGGTCGGCGCCCTGCTGGCGGACGGCCGGGCCGTCCCCGACGCGCACGTTCCGGCCGACGGCGAGCACATCGCCGTCCGGGCCGTGACCAGGCCGCAGCCCTCGGCGACGGCGCCCCGCTTCCTGCTCGACGTCCACCTCGGCACCCTCGCCCGCCGACTGCGCCTGCTGGGCGTGGACGCCGCCTACGAGAACCCCGACATCGGCGACGCCGCACTGGCCGCCCGATCCGCCGCCGAGCAGCGCATCATGCTCTCGCGTGACCGCGGCCTGCTGCGCCGCCGCGAACTCTGGGCCGGCGCCTACGTCTACAGCCACCGCCCCGCCGAGCAGCTGCGCGACGTGCTCTCCCGCTTCGCCCCGCCGCTCGCCCCCTGGAGCCGCTGCACCACCTGCAACGGCACCCTGCGCGCGGCCACCAAGACCTCGGTCCGCGAGCAGCTGCGGGACGGCACCGAACGCTCCTACGACGCCTTCGCCCAGTGCACCGAGTGCGGGCAGGCCTACTGGCGCGGCGCCCACCACGCCCGGCTGGAGGCGATCGTCACCGAAGCCGTCCGGGACTTCGGGGAAGGTCGGGGTCACCTCGGGGTCGTCTCCGGGTAGCCCGCTCTGGCGGGCGCCCCGGCAGCCGTGGTCCCATCGGCGGTGGGGGACGAGACCCACGCTACTCGGTTGCACGAGAGAGGCCAGGTCGTCGGATGAGCACTCACGAACAGCACCCGCCCTTCGGTACCGCGGACCCCGGGGACACCCCCGCGGTCACCGCCCCGGACGGCGCCGAGGTGTACCCGCTGCTGGTCCTGGAGGGGCGGGGGAGCCTTGCGGTGTTCGCGCTCGCTCCCGGACAGGTGACCCGTGCCGTTTCGCACGCCACCGTCCAGGAACTGTGGCAGGTCACCGCGGGCAGCGGTGAACTCTGGCGCCGCCAGGGCGGCCGGGAGGAGACCGTACGGCTCGCTCCCGGCACCGCCGTGTCGGTACCGCTCGGCACCGCGTTCCAGTTCCGGGCGGACGAGGACTCCGCCGGGCCGCTGCGCATCACCGCCGTCACCATGCCGCCCTGGCCCGGGACGGACGGCGAGGCACGCCCGGAGGAAGGCCCCTGGAAGGCGACCGTCCGATGAGGCGCCCGCTGCCGCGCCGCCCGCTGGCGGCGCTGGCTGCGGCCGCGGCGGTGCTGGGGCTCACGGTCGTCCCGGCGGCTGCCGCGCCCGCCGCCGGGCCGGCCCGGCCCGCCACGGGAGCCGTTCAACCGTCCCTGCAGTCGCGCTACGTGACCATGCCCGACGGGGTCCGCCTCGCCGTCGACGTCCATCTGCCCGAAGGCACCCGGGCCGGCGCGAACCTGCCCACCGTCCTGGTCACCCAGCGCTACTGGCGGGCCCGGGTGCGGGCCGGCGAACCCGGCGAACCCGGCGGCGCCGACGGCGAGTCCGGGCTGTGGACCACCCGCGGCTACGCCTTCGTCATCGCCGACCTGCGCGGCACCGGCGCCTCCTTCGGCACCCTCACCTCGGAACTGGGCGCCGCCGCCGTCGCCGACAGCGGGCCGCTCAGCGACTGGATCGCCGCCCAGCCCTGGTCCAACGGCCGGGTCGGCACCACGGGCATCTCCTACAGCGGCGACACCGCGATGCTCGCCACCGCACTCGGCAACCACCACATCACCGCCGCCGCCCCGATCTCCTACGACTTCGACCCCTACGAGGACCTGGTGCGCCCCGGCGGCGCGCTCATCGAGCCCCGGCTCGCCCCGTACGCGCTGCTGCTGCGCATCCTCGACCAGGCCGGCGGCACCACCTGCGACACCGACGAACGGACCCGGGAGCTCTGCGCGAGCACCGGCCTCACCGGCCTCCAGCCCCGCCCGGTCGACGGCCCGGACGGACCGGCCCTGCTCGCCGCCGCCCGCGCCGAGCACGCGGGCAACGCCAACCTGGTCGAGATGGCGGACTCCGGCGTCTTCCGCGACTACCGGGACGGACCGAAGAGCTGGACGGTCGGCAGCGTCGGTGAACGGACCGACGCCGTCGAGGCGGGCGGGGTGCCGATCCTGACCAGGGCCGGCTGGCTCGACGCGGGCACCGCGAACGGCGTGCTGTCCCAGTTCACCGGCCTCGCCGACACCCAGGACGACTGGATCGGCCCCTGGAACCACGGCGCCGGCTGGCTCGCCGACCCGTTCCAGCCGGCCCGCCCGCTCACCGAGCCGGAACACGCTGTGCTCGACCGGCGCACCTCCGACTTCTTCGACCGCTACGTCCGGGGCGACGCCCGCCCCGACGGCACCCGGCAGGTGCACTACTACACCTTCAACGAGGGCCTCTGGCGCACCACCACCCGCTGGCCGGTGCCCGGCACCCGGACCCAGGCGTTCTACCCCGGGGCCGGCAACACGCTCGGCCGCCGGCCGGACGACCGCCGCACCGGCGCCGACCTGCTGCGCCTCGACCCGACCGCCGGCACCGGCCCACTGGACCGCTGGAACACCAACCTCAGCGGCGACGAGGTCAGTTACCCCGACCGCGCCGCCGTCGACGCCAAGCTGCTCGGCTACACCACCGCGCCGCTGACCGCCGACACCCGGGTCACCGGGAACGGAAAGGTCACCCTCGACGTGACCGGCCTGACCGGATCGGCCCGGGGCGCCCTGCACGTGTACCTGGAGGACGTCGCCCCGGACGGCCGTGTCACGTATCTGACGGAGGGCCAACTCGCCCTGCAGGACCGGGAAGTGGCCGACCGGGACGACAATCCCGACTGGCGCCGGCTGCGCACGCCGCGCACCTACGCGGCGAACGATGCCGAGGACTTCCCGCAGGGCGAGGCGCAGCGCGTCACCATCGACCTCCAGCCGGTCTCGGTGCTGTTCCGGGCCGGCGAACGGATCCGGCTCACCGTGGCCGCCGCCAACCCGGACTCCTTCCAGCTGCTCCCGGCCGACGGGCGGGCGAGCTACCGGATCGGGTGGGGCGGGGACTGCGGATCGGTGCTGGAACTGCCGGTCGTGGGCTGAGAGCGGCGGCGCCGTGCCCTCACGGTGGGGCCGTCCGGCGGTGGAGCCTCCGCCGCCGGACGGCCCCGGTGGCCGGACGGGGCCTACGCCTCGTCGACCTCCAGGCCGTAGGCGACCACGGCCTGGCGCAGCCCGCCCGGGTAGCCGGCGAGGGCCGGGGTGAACTCCCAGTCCCCGGAGGCGTCGCGGTCGAACCGGCCGAGCCGCATCGCCGTGTTGGTCTCCGCGCCGTCGGCCAGGTGCATCACGGCGGCGTCCTGCTCGGCGCCGGTCTCCAGGATCAGTGCCGGTCCGGCGAACCCGGCCATGGTGGCGTCCGGGTGGTTCTCGGTGTCGGCCGCGGCGATGACGACGAGCCGGTCGACGTCGGCCGGCAGCGCGTCGAAGTCGACCATCAGGCAGGCGTTGGCGTCCTCGTAGCCGGTCACCAGCCGGACCGAGCCGTCGGGGGTGGAGCCGTTGTTGTAGAACACCAGGTGGTCGTCGGAGACCGCGACGTTCCCCCGGCAGACCAGGGCGGCGATGTCGTACTCCTCCTCCCCGGTCCAGTGCAGGAGCAGCCGGGCGGGTTCCGCGGCGATCTCGATCGCGGGCAGCCCGTCCAGGCCGGCCGCCTCGACGGAGGACTCCTCCTGGGCGGCCGCGAACACCTCGTGGAAGCCGTGGTGCTTGAGCAGGCCGACCAGCTCGGAGCCGTTGATCAGGGTGACGGCCTTGCCGGTGACGAACTGGTGCGAGCTGGGGCCGAACCGGCTGGTCGTGACGAGGACGGCCTTCGTCGCGGCCTCGTCGTGGCGCAGCGTCCCGTAGAGGTCCCGCACGGCCGAGGGCGGCACCGTGTCGCGGTACCGCTTCACCTGCACGATCACGTTGCCGCCGCGGAACGGGTCGGTGTCGACGCCGCGGACGTCCACCCCGCCGTCCCGGGACCGGGCGGTCAGCTCGACCTTCAGGCCCATCGACTCCATCAGCCGGGCGACGAGCTGCTCGAACTCGACCGGGTCCATCGCCACGAGGAGCTGGAGTTCGCGCACCCGCTTGGCCATCCGGCCGCGGTTGGCGTTGGTGTCGTCGCGGAGGTGGCGGAACAGCACGCGCTGGGCGCGGCGTTCGTCGGCGTCGGGGTTGCTGAGGCGGTGGAGTTTCCGGCTCCGGGACATGGAGTGCCCCCTCTTGCAGGTGACGATTGTTGCAGGCGTCACCGTAGGGGAATCGTGGGCGAAGTATTGTCGGCCCGTCAGTTCCGCTGCTCAATCGATACCTGGGCCGGCGGGGCGTCCGCCCGGCCCCGGTGCGGCGGGTGCAGTTCGAGCCGCCAGGCGTGGGTGGTGTACGCGCCCATCCGGGTCGGGTGGCGTTCGACCAGGCTCACGTCGAGGCGGCCGCCGGTGCGGTGCAGCGAGCCGGTGAAGCGGTGCTGCCGGTCGGGGGCCAGCGGGTGCAGTTCGGCGAGGACGGCGTCGTCCAGGTCGCGCCCGACGGCCCGCAGGGTCCCGGCGTCGAGGACCAGGAGGGTGCCGTCGGGCAGCACCAGCGGCTCCGGGGCCTGCGGGTCGGCGAGCAGCGGGCCGCGTTCGATCCGCCCGCCGGGCAGCAGCCGCACCACCCGGCTCGCGGTCGGGCGGCGGCGGTCCGTCTCGACCACCCGCAGGCCGCTGCCGACGACGTAGTGGCCGTAGCTGCGCCAGGAGTCGACCAGGGTGCCGTCCCGGTCGTACGCCCAGGTGTCGAAGGTGTCGTAGCCCTCCAGCCCGAGGGCGAAGCGGCCGCCGCCGAGGGCCGCCGCGCGTTCGCCGCGGAGTTCGGCGACCGGGGTGCCGTCGGCGAGGTCGAGCAGCAGGGCCGGGCCGAGGTGGCCCCAGGCGGTGTAGTCGAAGGAGTCGGTGGTGACCAGCACCCGGTCGGCGGAGATGTGGGCCGCGTTCGGCCGGCCCGGGCAGGGCCGGCGCCAGCGGACCCGGCCGGCGGCCTCGACGCAGCTGAGTTCGCCATCGCGGCCGTGTATCTCCAGCCCGTCCCGTCGGGCCAGCGGGCCCTCCGGGCGTCCCTGCGGCCGTCCGCCGCTCCTGCGTCGGTGGTCCGTGACCGTGACCCGCCAGCTCCCCATGGCCCGGATGCTAGTGGACTCCGCCGAATGGCGGAGGCGGTTTCGGAGGGTGCCCGAACTGCCGACACTCTCTCCGGGAGTCCGTGCGCTCTCCCGAGGAGCCGAGGAGGAGGCCGCGGTGGAGTTCGAGGTGATGATCGAGATCCCGCAGGGGTCGCGGAACAAGTACGTGATGGACTTCGCGGCGGGCCGGATCCGCCTCGACCGCACCCTGTTCACCGCCACTCGCTACCCCGCGGACTACGGCTATGTCGAAGGCACCCTCGGCGGCGACGGCGAGCCGCTGGACGCCCTGGTGCTCGGCGGCGAACCGGCCGTCCCCGGCTGCGTGCTGACCTGCCGGACGGTGGGCATGTGGGTGATGCGCGACGAGCGCGGCCCCGACCAGAAGGTCCTCTGCGTCCCGGCCCGTGACCCGCGCTACACCTCCCTGCAGGACATCGACGACCTGCCCGAGTTCGACCTGCTGGAGATCACCCACTTCTTCCGGGTCTACAAGGACCTGGAACGCGGCAAGTCCGTCGAGGGCTCGCACTGGGCGGATCGCGAGGCCGCCCACGCGGAGATCGCCGCCTCGCGCGCCCGGGCCGTGGGGACGCACTTCGCCGGCCCGGCGTGAGGGCGGGAGTGGAGCGGGGGCGCGCCGCCGGCCGCCTCCTGGCCGGCCCGCACGCCCCCGGGCCGCCGCCTCCTCGGGCCGCCGGGCGACGGGCCGGGCCGTCGGCTGAGGGGCTGAGCCGTCCGCTGCGGGGTGGAGCCGTCAGCTGAGGGTCAGAGGCGGGCGCTGCTCAGGACGGCGCGGACCTGATCGGCGATCGCGGCCTCGTTCTGCTCGAACTCCGGTGCGGTGAGCCGGTTCCGGTCCGCCGGGAGGCCGGTGAGGACCGGGGTGTGGAGGTGGCCGCCGGGGAGACCGGGGGCGAGGTCGAGGCGCAGGCGGTTGGAGCGGTAGGCGACCTCGTTGGAGAGGTAGCCGCCCCCGCCGCCGGCGACCGCGCGGGAGCCGGGGGTGGGGCCGTCGGTGCGGACGACGGGGTCGGTGGCGCCGGCGGGGATCTCGGTGACGGGGGTGTTGAGCAGCACCGGGTAGGGCTGCTGGACCGCCGTCATGGCGTCGGTGGGCAGGGTAGTGCGGATGAACTGGGGCCCGGCGGCCAGACCGGGGGCGTCGACCGGGTGCCGGGTCGTCCCGCCGGAGAGGGCGGCGACGTTGTCGGTGGCCGGGTCGGCGGAGCGGGCGCGCCCGGCCCAGGCCTCCAGGGTGAACGTGCCGGGGTAGCCCTGGCTGATGCTGGTGATCAGGTCGGCGGCCTGCGGGCCGGGCACCAGGTGCGGGCCGAAGGCGCGTTCCACGATGCCCTCGTCGAAGTCGCGGTAGCGGACCGGCAGGACGACGGCCCGCACCTCGGCGGTGCTGCCGTCGGCGAGGGTGATCCGCCGTCCGTTCAGCTGCAGGACGGCCGCGCCGGAGGGGTTGGCGCGGCGCGGCTCGCTGTCCAGGCCGTACGGGTCGAAGCCGCTGACGAAGATCCGGCGCACGCCGGGCGCGGCGGCGAAGCGGTCGCCCAGGCCGCGCGAGGCGTCCTCGAAGCGCGCCCGCAGCCCGGCGCGGTCGACGGTGAACCCGGGCTGCCAGTCCGCCAGCCGCACGGTCATGGCGAGCCGGGTCCAGTACAGCGGGCGGTCGTCGCGGGCGGGCAGTTCGCCGCTCGGCCGCCGGCCCTGGGCGCGGTCCACGCCGGCCTGCCAGAGCGCCCGGCCCCAGGCGTCCACCACCTGCTCCGCCCGGTGGGCGGTGCGGGCGGAGCACAGGGCGGCCGGGAACCCCCGGAGCAGGTCGCGCAGGCCGGACCGCTCGGTGAAGGCGGCCGTGCGGGCGTCCTGGAGGCGGGCCTGCTCGGCGTCGGGCGCCGCCGTGGTGACGGTGCGGCAGCCGCCCGCGTCGGCGTGGGCGGCTGCCGGGGCGAGCAGGGCGGCGAGCGTTCCGGTGAGGGCGGCGGCCAGTCCGGCGGTACGGCGGAGAAGTGTCATGTCACCTGACAATAGGTCCGGACCTGACGCCCCGCCAGGGTGCCGCCGCACGGCCCGTAGGCTGGGCGGGTGACAGCGCCCGACCTCACCCTCGCGACCCTGATCGCCGACCCGTACGGCAGCTACACCCGGCTGCGCGCCGACGCTCCCGTCCACCGGGTCGTCGGCCCCGACGGCCTGCCCGTCTGGCTGGTGACCCGCTACCCGGACGTGCGCCAGGCCCTCGCCGACCCGCGGCTCGCCCTCGACAAGGCGCACGCCGCACCCGGCAACTACCGAGGCTTCGCGCTGCCGCCCGCGCTGGACGCCAACCTGCTCAACATGGACCCGCCGGACCACACCCGGATCCGCCGCCTGGTCGCCCAGGCCTTCGGCCCGCGCCGGATCGCCGCCCTGCGCGCCCCGATCGAGAAGGTCGCCGAACAACTGCTGGACGCCATGGCCCCGGCCGGTCGCGCCGACCTGCTCGCCGCGTACGCCGCACCGCTGCCGATCACCGTCATCTGCGACCTCCTCGGCGTCCCCGAGGACGACCGGCACGACTTCCGGGCCTGGACCGACAGCCTGATCACCCCCGACCCCGAGCGGCCCGAGGCGACCCGCGCCGCAGTCAAGGCGATGCTCGGATTCTTCACCGGACTGATCGAGCGCAAGCGCACCCGACCCGGCGACGACCTGCTCTCCGACCTGATCGCGGTGCGGGACGAGTCGGTGCGGGACGAGTCCGCCGGGGGCGAGGCCGTGCGCGAGGGGCGGGTCGGCGAGGGGCGGGAAGGTGGTCGGGCAGGGGCCGGGAACGACCGGCTCAGCGAGGACGAGCTGACCTCGCTCGCCTTCCTCATCCTCTTCGCCGGCTACGAGAACACCGTCCACCTCATCGCCAACGCCGTCCTCGCCCTGCTCACCCACCCCGAGCAGCTTGCGGCCCTGCGCGCCGAGCCGGAGCTGATCGACGGCGCCGTCGAGGAGTTCGCCCGCTACGACGGCCCCGCCCCGCTGGCCATCCGCCGCTTCGCGCGCGAGGACGTCGGCATCGGCGGCGTCACCGTCCCGGCGGGGGAGACCGTCCTGCTCGCCCTCGGCTCCGCGAACCGCGACCCCGGGCAGTTCGCCGACCCCGACCGGCTCGACCTGCGCCGCCGCGAGACCGGCCACCTCGCCCTCGGCCACGGCATCCACTACTGCCTCGGCGCGCCGCTGGCCCGGATGGAGACCGCCGTCGCGCTGACCGCACTGCTGCGCCGTTTCCCCGGCCTCGCCCTCGGCGTGCCGGTCGGGCAGCTGCGCCACCGCCCCACCCTGCGGGCCCGTGGCCTGCTGGAACTCCCCGTCCGGTACTGATCCGTGGTCGGTGCGGTGCGGTGCGGTGCGGTGCGGTGCGGGGCGGGGGCCGGGCCGGGTTCGGTCCGGCCCCCGGCCCGGGCGCGGCACTGACGCGATCCTGACGGCGGGGCCGGGAACCGGTGCGAGTTCTACAGCGTTGTCGTAGTCGAACAGCGGAACTCGTACGGTCGTGGAGGAAGTCCCATGAGTGTGGCCCTGACGAAGGGCGGCAACGTCTCCCTGGGCAAGCAGGCCCCCGGGCTGAGGGTGGTTCGGGTCGGCCTCGGCTGGACGGCCGCGGGCGGGTACGACCTGGACGCCAGTGCGCTGCTGTGCGGGGCGGACGGAAAGGTCGGCTCGGACCAGAACTTCGTGTTCTTCAACAACCTGCGGAGCCCGGACGGCTCGGTCCGCCACCAGGGGGGCTCCGGCGGGGCCGACCGCGAGCAGATCGAGGTCCGGCTGGCAGAGGTCCCCGCCGCCGTGGAGAAGATCGTCTTCGCGGTGGCGATCTACGACGCGGCGCAGCGGCGCCAGAGCTTCGGGCAGGTCCGCGGCGCGTACGTCCGGATCACCGACCCGGAAAGCGGCGCCGAGGTGGCCCGCTACGACGTGGCGCCGGAGGCGGGCAGCGAGACGGCGATGGTGTTCGGCGAGCTCTACCGGCACGGCGCGGACTGGAAGTTCCGGGCCGTCGGTCAGGGGTACGCCGCGGGGCTCGCGGGCATCGCCGCCGACTTCGGCGTGGACGTCCTGCAGCCCGCTCCGGCGGCCCCGCCCGCCCCTGCCCCGGTGAAGCCGGCCGTGCCGCCGGCCCCGCTGCCGCCGGCGGTTCCCGTCGCAGCGCCCCCCGTTCCGCAGACCCCGCCAGTACCAGGGAGTTCCCCCGTGACGTGTTTCTTCGACCCCTCGCACGGTGCCGGCACGACGGCGGTGCTGTGGTCGCCGCAGTGGGGCGTGCCGCGCCAGATCGAGACCTGCGTCGCCTGCGCCCAGCGGGTGCAGACCACCGTCCCGCCGTTCTACACCCCGCAGCAGGGGTACCCGCAGCCCGTCCAGCAGCAGGGGTACCCGCAGGCGCCCGTCCAGCAGGGCCGGCAGGACCAGGGCGGCGGACGCCGCTTCGGCACCGGCGCGCTGATCGGCGCGGGCGCGGCGGGCCTGGTCGGCGGCGCCCTGCTGAGCGAGGCGTTCGACGACGGCCCGGAGGTCGTCGTCAACAACTACTACGAGGACGACGGCCTCTTCTGAGCCGCCGGGCGAGCCGTCAGGGCGGCACCCCGGCGGCCCCCGTTGTCGGAGCGGTGCGTTTGAATGGCGTCGGCACACCGTTCCGACCGGGGGAGACACACCGATGACCACGCCTGACGCCGGGCTGCTCGCCGCGGCCCGTACCCCCACCGCGGCCTGGCTGGAGTCCTGCTTCGGTCCGGGCGCGCTGTGGCGGCCCGAGACGCTGCCCGAGCGCCTGAAGGACTGCGGGACCCGTGAGTTCCTCGCCGGGGTGGGACTGCCGGCCGTCGGGGTCGACCTCGTCGACTACGACGCGACCGGCCTGCCCGAGCGCGGGATGTGGGAGGCGGACCTCGACGAGCTGTTCGGCAACCGCACGCCGGACGACGACACCCCGCCGAGCAACTGGGGGTACTGCGTCGGGACGTTCGGCGAACTGCACATGATGGTCGACGCGGAATCCGGCACCGTGCAGATCTACGACCCGAACGGCTGGGACCACGCGAGCGGCCACCGCGGCGAGGCGGCCGGCTCCCTGCCGGGGCTGATCGGCGCGCTGGCACTGCTGGCCCGCTTCGACGGCCGGATCCGCAACGGCGAGGCGAAGACCGCGCTGGACGAATTCGTCGTGCTGCTGGAGGAGCTGGGTCAGGGGCCGGAGGATTCCGAGCTCTGGAGCGACGTGGTGGAGAACCTCCGGGAGGAGTACGAGGACCTCGACGAGGACTGATCTCGTGACCACATCCACCGTATGAACCGCATGCACCGCGTCCACGGTACGCACTGCATGCACCGCATTCGACGGCCGCACGACGCGCTTGCGTCATGCGGCCGTTCGCGCGCTCAACCGTCGGCGCGCCGGTATGCCCCGGCGCGGGCGGCGGCCTCGGCGGCGGCCGCGGCACGGTCGGCGGCGGCCTCGTCCAGCGGTCCGGCGGCAGGAGGCCTTCGCCCGCCTCAACCCGCCCCTCGCGGGCTGAGGGGCGGAGCGCCGGCGCCGCTCACGGCGGCCGGTTCACCGCGGTCGGTTCACGGCAGCCGGTTCACGGCAGCCGGTCCACGGTGGTCCGCTCACGGCGCGCGGCGGCCCAGGCCCGGGAGATGTCCGGGCCGGGGCCGTGGCGTTGCTGCCGAGCTGAGCCGGTGGCGCACAGCAGGTCCGGGGGAGGGGCGAGTTCAGCCGCGGTAGGTGCGGTCGAGGTGGCCGGGGTGGTGCGCCGGGCCGGGGTGGGCGCCGACGGGTGGCCGGTGCGGTCGGCGCTGCTGACGTGACGGAAACCCCGGCGCGATTCGGAGCCGGTCGTACCGCTCCCGGCCGGCCCGGAGCCGGTCCGGCTACCGGCGGTGCCAGGCGGCGAGGAGCTCGGCCTCCCGTTCGGGTGTCAGGGTCTCCGGCAGCGGTTCGAACGCCGGTACGTCGCGGGCCGTGTCGGCCACCGGGCGGAGCCGGAGGCCGCTCGCCAGGGCGGCGGCCGGGTCGGCGGTGTTGGTGGCGCGGAGCTCGGGGCTGCCGGGCCACAGCGGGAGCGCGCGCTCCGGGACGCCGGCGGTGCGCAGGAAGTCCTCGGCGACCCAGGTCACCGTGGTGCCGGCCGGGGCGACGGCCGAGGCGACGGCGTCGAGGAGGTCGCCGAAGGTGAAGGGCGGGGGAGTGGCGGCGTGGAGGGCGCCGGAGGCGTTCCGTTCCAGCAGCGTCAGCATCCACGCGGCGAGGTCGCGGGCGTCGACGACCTGGAGCGGCGCGTCGGGCCGGCCCGGGGCCAGGACCTCGCCGCCCCGGGCGAGCCGCCGCACCCAGTAGTCGAAGCGGTGGGTGTAGTCGTGGGGGCCGATCACGTACGTCGGGCGGACCAGCAACGTCTCCGGGCCGAAGGCCTCCCGGGCCGCGCGCTCGCACTGCACCTTGAGGACGCCGTACGTCTCGCCGGTGACGGCGTCGGGCTCCGGGATGTCGGCGGGGCGCAGCGGGGAGTCCTCGGTGAAGGCCGGGGCGGCCGGGGTGTCGTACACCGCCATCGACGAGACCAGGAGGTAGTGCCCGGCGGCGCCGGGGTCGAGCGCCGCGGCCAGGTCGCGGACCTGGCGGGGATAGTAGGCGCTGACGTCGACGGTGGCGTCCCAGCGGCGGCCGCGCAGCACGGACAGGTCGGCGTCGCGGTCGGCGATCAGGTGGGTGGCGTCGGGGAGCAGGTGGGTGCCGGACCTGCCGCGGTGCAGCACCGTGACGTGGTGTCCGGCGGCGAGGGCCGCCTCGGCGAAGTGGAGGCCGACGAACCTGGTTCCGCCCATGATCAGTATGCGCATCGGGCCATCGTGCCAGAGCGGGTTTCGGCCGCGCCGGGTGGGAGCGGGGGGACGGAAGTCGCCACCGGGGCAGGTGATTTGGAGCGCGGTGTGTGCGGACGGGGCGGGACCCGTGTTCGATTGTCGACAGGTTCATGCGGTGTCCGGCTGCGGCGGCTCGCGGCGGGTCGCGCTCCTCCGCAGGTCAGGGGGGTGGAGCCGGGCGGAGAGTGCAGTGGTGCGACGGCCGTCGAAACGTCTGACGCGACGTCAAAGTTCCTTGTTTTCCTGCGAACTTCCGTGAGGCCGCTTTAAGCTCCCGTTAACAATGGCGGGTTTCCGCCACACACGAACTCCCTCGCGAGATCGGGTGGCAGACCCCACTGGACAGTGCCCCAACGTGACGATGAGAGCAGGGATGACGACGACAAGTGAACGAACAGCCGGCGCCGCGCGAGGCGCGGACCGGCGGCGACCGGACGGGCTCGGCCGCCGGACCGCGGCCGGCGCGGTGGCACTCGCCGCGATCGGCGCCTGCTCGTTGGCCGCGGCCCCGTCGGCGTTTCCGCAGACGGGCGACGGCACGGTGACGGTCCGGGTGATCCGGGCCGTGGACACCAGCGGCGTGTGGACGCCGGTGCTGGAACCGGGCATGGCAGGCGTGAAGGTGACGCTCACGGACGGCGCCGGTGCCGGCATCGAGGGCACCACGGCGGCCGACGGCACCGTGACCCTGGCCCCGGCCGCGGCCAAGGTGACCGGCGGCAAGTACCGAGTACAGGTGGTGAACCCGAAGCCGGGCGTGCTGTTCCCGGCCTTCGCCTCGCGTGAGGGGCTCACCGGCGCGCCGAACAAGCTCAGCAGCAACGAGGAGTTCGTCGACCTCACCGGCGGCAAGAAGGTCGAACTCACCACGGGCCTGTGGAGCCCGGGTGACTACTGCCAGAAGAACGCGCCGCTGGTGTCGACCTGTCAGCCGGCCCCCAGGGAGGGCGCGTCGGCGCACACCCTGGTCACCTTCCCGTACAGCGCCCGCGGCGTGGCCGGCACCGACGCGACCGTGACCGACCTGGCCACGGCCGAGCAGACCGGCAACATCTACGGCGTCGCGTGGAACCGGGCCGACAAGCGGCTCTTCACCACCGCCTCGGCCAAACGCACCACGGCGTACGGCCCCGGCGGCCCGGGCGCGATCTACGTGACCGACCCGGCGAAGAAGACCACCACCCTCTTCGCGACCGTCCCGGACGCCGGCAGCACGCCGCACGGCCCGGGTGACGACGACGCCTTCCTGCCCGCCGTGGGCAAGGAGAGCCTCGGCGCCGTCAAGATCAGCGACGACGGCAAGGACCTGTTCGTCGTCAACCTCCACGACCGCAAGGTCTACCGCTACGACGCCACCGGGCCGACGGCGGCGGAACCGAAGGCCGCGTACGCCGTCCCCGACCCGGGCTGCCCGGCGGCCGGGGACTGGCGGCCGTACGGCCTCGGGCTGCAGGACGGCACCGGCTACCTCGGCGGTGTCTGCTCCGGCGAGTCGACCGGCAAGGCCTCGGACCTGCGGGCCGTGGTGCTGCCCTTCGACCTCGCCACCGGCACGTTCAAGAAGGCCGTCCTGGAGCAGCCGCTCGACTACCCGCGCGGCAACACGGTCGGCACGGCTTGCCCCGGCGCGGGCTGGTTCCCGTGGCAGGACACCTACCCGGCCACGCAGAACGGTCGGTCCTGCGGCACCGACTACATGGCCAACCCCGAGCCGGCGGTGGCCGAGATCGCGTTCGAGACCGACGGCTCCATGCTGATCGCCTTCCGGGACCGCTTCGGCGACCAGTCGGCGGCCGGACCGACGGCCGGCACGATGGCCAAGGTCCTGCCCGGCGGTGACCTCAACAAGGCCTGCCTGGTGAACGGCACCTACGTGCTGGACACCAACAACGGCTGCGGGGCCACCACCCGGGGCACCCGGTTCTTCGACAACAACCGCATCGGCCACAACAACGCGCTGAACGCCGGAATGGCGTTCTCCAAGGTCGAGGACTCCATCGCGACCTCGGGCTACGACACCAACGGCATGGCGTTCGGCTACGGCCCGGGCTTCGACAAGCGCGACGGCAAGGCCGACGGCGGCCTGCGGCTCAACCCCGTCGGGCCGCTCCCGCCCTTCGGCAAGGGCGCCGCGATGGGCGACCTCGAAGTGCTCTGCGACCAGGCGCCGCTCCAGATCGGCAACCGGGTCTGGTACGACCCCGAGCGCAGCGGCCTCCAACTGCCGGGCCAGCGCCCGGTCCCGGGAGCCACCGTCCACCTGTACGACGAGTCGGGGAAGCTCGTCGGCACGACGAAGACCACGGCCCGCGGCGAGTACTACTTCGACGACAGCAACGTCGAGGGCGGCCTCAAGCCGAAGACCAAGTACACCATCAAGCTGGACAACCCGGCCGACTACGCCAAGGACGGCCCGCTGTTCCAGTGGGTCGCCACCGAACACGACGTCGGCGACAACCACTTCATCGACTCCAAGGGCATCGTCCCCACCAGCGGCAAGTACCCGGAACGGGCACTCACCACCGGCGGCCCCGGAGAGAACGACCACACCTACGACTTCGGCTTCCGCCAACAGGAGGGCGCGCTGCGCCTGGTCAAGCACGACCAGGACGGCAAACCCCTGTCGGGTGCCAAGTTCCAGCTGTGGCACGAGACGAACGGCACCGACGGGCTGCAGCCGACCGGCGACAAGCCCGACACCAAGGTGGGCGAACCGTGCACCACCGGGGCCGACGGGCTCTGCCAGGGCAACGGCGTGCCGGGCACCTACTACTGGCAGGAGCTGAGCCCGCCCGAAGGCTACTCGGCCCCGGAGACCACGGTGTTCGGACCGCTCGTGCTCACCTCGGGCAACCTCGACGACGGGGTCTCGGTGACGGCGGTCAACCGGCTGATCCCGACGCCGACCCCGACGCCCACGCCCACGCCCACACCGACCGAGACCCCGACGCCGCCGCCGACGACGTCGACCCCGGTCCCGGCGCCGCCGGCCCCGCCGGCACCCGCGCCCGGGCACCTGCCCAACACCGGTGCGGGCGCGGCGATCCCGTTCTATGTGGCGGGCGCGGCGGTACTGCTCGTCCTCGGTGCGGCGCTGGTGCTGCTGGCCCGTAGGCGCAGGGCCGTCCGGCAGGACTAGCACACCCGGCGCCGGACACCCGGCGCCGGCACGCCCCCGTGCCGGTGCGGGATCGGGCGGGTTCGAGGACCACGGTCCCCGGACCCGCCCGACTGCCGTCACCGTCCACCGACGACCCACCCACGAGAGAAGGCACCCGCATGGCCCGGAAGACGAAGACCGAGACCCGGCGGCGGTGGCGGAGCCCCTGGCTCCGGGCGCTGGTCGCGACCGCGGTCTGCGCCACCGCGGCGGGCGGCCTGGTCGTCTACCGGACGGTCTCCGACGAGGCCACCGAACGGCCGGTCACCACGGACGAGGCCGCCCGGCTGGCCCTGTCACGGCTGAACCTCTACCAGGCCAGCCCCGTGGGGGTGACGCTCACCGCCGACGAGGGCGGGGGCGTCGGCATCCGGGTCGAGGGCGTCGTGGACTACCGGACCCACCGGGGCGTCGGCCGCTACCGGACCACCGGGGCGAGCGGCCCCCTCGACCACGGGCTGGTCGTCTGGGACACCGGTGGCCTCGGCCTGGCCCCCGAACCGGCCGGCGTCGACGGTCCGGCCTGGCAGCAGGCCGAGCACGTGCCACGTCAGGGCTGGTCGCCGCGCTCCTACACCGCCGACCCCCTGGACTCCGGGCTGCGCCTGGTGGTCCAGCTCGGCGCGGACCGCCCCGACAACCCGCTGCTGCTCGCCCAGTCCGGGGCGCGCTGGCTGGGCCGCGACCGCATCGACGGCCGCAGCTACGACCGCGTCGCCGGGCCGCGCGCCCAGGGCTCCGCGCCCGACGGCGAACGCTCGCCGCTGACGTACTGGGTCGACGGAGACGGCGCACTGCGGCGGGTGACGATGCGGATGCCCGGCCTGGGCACGCCGACCACGGCGGACTTCACCGGCCGCGACGGCAGCGGCGCTGTACTCCCCGAGGCCCCCTGGGTGGCGGGCTGACGGCACCCGCCCGGCGTGCGGCAGTCGACCCGGCCGGAGACCGAGGGGGCGTTGCTGCCGGACCAGACCCTCCTGATCGTCGAGGTCGGCTCCCCGTCGAACGCGGATACGGACCGGTCGTCAAGCGCCGCCGCTACGGCCAGTACGGTGCGCCGCTGTACCTGCTCATCGACCGGCAGGACCGCAGCTGCCTCTTGTACAGCGAACCGACCCGGCTCGGTTGCGCGCGGCAGAGCGGCCCGCACCCCTTCGGGACGTCCGTCCGCCTCCCGGAGCCCTTCGACCTCGACCTCGACCTCGACACCGCCGGGCTGTAGGCCCTGGACCCGCGCGCCGTCCGTCGAGCGGGCGTGGGCCGGGAGGCCGTTGGTGAGGTCCTCGACCAGCAGGCGCCAGGCGACGGCGTCCGCTGCGGTGCGCAGTTGCGGGCTGCGCGGCCGGCCGGCGTCGGCGTCCAGGCGGGCGTTGAGCCACTCGGACCAGGCGCGGCCGAGGGCCCGGACCTCTCGGGTGCCGGCTTCGGTGTGGACGAGGCGGTCATCAGGGCCCAGGCCCCGGCCAGGTCCACCCGGGTGTCGGCGTCGGCGACGATGTTCCGGACGGTGCGGATGTCCACGCCGCGCACGATCGAGCAGACCGTGAACACGGGGTTGCGGAACAGCCGCATCGGCAGCATCGGTTCGGCCGCGCGGGTCTCCGCCCAGCAGGACAGTCCGAGCGCCAGCGCTCCGCCGATGAACAGGCCGATGATCACACCGGAGCTCCAGGGGTACTGGTTGCCGCCCCAGCTGGTCGCCAGGATCAGTGCGCCGACACCGACCGCGACCAGGGCGATTCCCAGGTAGTCGATCACCGGCCGGGTCGCCGAGCGCACCGAGGGGATGGTCCGGGCGGCGGCGATCACCACCACGACCGCGATCGGCACGTTGACGTAGAACGCCCAGCGCCAGGACAGATGGTCGGTGAACAGCCCGCCCAGCAGCGGACCGATGACGGTGGCGACGCCGAACACCGCGCCGATCGCGCCCTGGTACTTGCCGCGTTCGCGCAGCGGGATGACATCCGCGATGAGCGCCATGGCGGTGACCATCAGGCCGCCCGCGCCGACGCCCTGGACGGCCCGCCAGGCGATCAGCAGGGTCATGCCGGTGGCCAGGCCGCACAGGAAGGAGCCGCCGACGAAGACGATCGCCGAGATCTGGAACAGCAGCTTGCGTCCGTACAGGTCGCCGAACTTGCCGGCCAGCACGGTGGCGACCGTCTCGGCCAGCAGGTAGGCGGTCACCACCCAGGACATGTGGGCGGCCCCGCCGAGGTCCGCGACGGTGGTGGGCAGCGCGGTGCCGCCGATGGTCTGGTCGAGGGCGGCCAGCAGCATGCCGAGCACGATGGCGCCGAAGACGACGTTCCGCTGCCGGAGGTCCAGTACCGGCGGGGCGGACGGTGGGGTTCCGGTGGCGACGGTCATGCCGTCAGCCTCCGAGGTGCGGGCGCCGACCGCGATCCGGTTCGACCGTTCGGGTGCGACGGCGGGTGCGACGGCAGGTGGCCCGGGTGGCGGTACGGGGGGCGCCGGGCCACGATGGGCCGAATCGGGCCCGCCGCCCACCGGCCGGGCCGAAGGCCGCCCCGGACCCAGGGAGGAGGCACCCCATGACCCCCGACCCCCCGCGCGGCACCGCGCACCCGGACCGGCCCGCCTCCGCCGCAGCCGGGCGGGCCGATCCTCGGCGCTGGCGGGCACTCGCGGTCTGCCTGGTCGCGGGGTTCATGACCCTGCTGGACGTCAGCATCGTCAACGTCGCCCTGCCGACCGTACGGGCCGGGCTGCACATGTCGGAGAGCGGACTGCAGTGGGTGCTCAGCGGCTACGCGCTGGCCTTCGGCCTGGTGCTCGTCCCGTCCGGGCGGCTCGGTGACGCACGCAGCCGGCGGGCCGTCTTCCTCACCGGGCTCGCCCTGTTCACCGCGGCCAGCGCGCTGGCCGGCGCGGCGCAGAACCAGGAGTGGCTGGTGCTGGCCCGGCTGTTCCAGGGGGCGGCGGGCGGCGTGCTCGTCCCGCAGGTGTCCGGCTTCATCCAGACCCTCTTCCGGGGGGCCGAGCGCGGCCGGGCCTTCGGCGCGCTCGGCGCCACCATCGGGCTGTCCACCGCCGTCGGACCGCTGCTCGGCGGGCTGCTCATCCACCTCTTCGGCCCGCAGGACGGCTGGCGCTGGGTGTTCCTGGTCAACCTGCCGATCGGCATCGCCGCCCTGCCGCTCGCCCACCGGCTGCTCCCGCCGCCCGCCCCCGCCGCGGAACGGGCCGGGCACCGCGACTTCGACCCGGTCGGCGTGCTGCTGCTCGGCGCGGGCACGGTCGCGCTGCTGCTGCCGTTCGTCCAGGCGCAGCAGTGGCACGGCCCGGCGCGCTGGCTGCTGCTGCCGGTGTCGGCGGTGCTGCTCGCGGCCTTCGTCGGCTGGGAGGTGCACTACGGGCGGCGGCACGAACCGCTGGTGAGCATGGCACTGTTCGCGGTGCGCCCGTACGCGGCGGGGGTGTTGTTGTCGCTGGTGTACTTCGCGGGGTTCACCGCGATCTTCTTCATCTTCACGCTGTACCTGCAGGTCGGACTGCACTACTCGGCGCTGACGGCGGGGCTGGCGATCACCCCGTTCGCGGTCGGCTCGGGTGTGGCCGCCGCGGTGGGCGGGCGGCTGGTGAGCCGGCTCGGCCGACGGCTGGTGGTGGCCGGGTTGCTGCTGGTGCTGGCCGGCCTGCTGGCCTCGGCGCTCGCCGTGGAGCTGTGGTCGGGCCCCCGGGTGGGCTGGACGACGGCGCTGCCGCTGCTGGTCGCCGGGGCCGGCAGCGGGCTGGTGATCGCGCCGAACCAGACGCTGACCCTCCAGCAGGTGCCGGTGGCCAGGGCGGGCAGCGCGGGCGGCGTGCTGCAGACCGCGCAGCGGGTCGGTTCGGCGGTGGGCATCGCGGTCGTCGGCTCGGTGTTCTTCGGCCACGCCCAGGGCCGCCACCCGGACTGGGCGACGGCCTTCCAACTGGGCGTGTCGGTCGCGGCCGGCCTGGTGCTGGCGGCGCTGCTGGTGGCGGTGGTGGAGACGGTGTCCGGCCGGTTGCCGGACGGGCCCGGCCTGAGGGGGAACCGATCGTGACGGACGCCCGGGCGGACTTCCTGGCGGCGGCCGGCGCGGCCGAGCGGCTGCTGGGCCACCCCGAGGTGGCCGGGGCGTGGCGCCGGCCGAGCGCTCTGGCGCAGTGGAGCGTCGGGGGGCTCGCCGGGCACCTGGCCTATCAGGTGCTGTGCGTACCGGAGGCCCTGGCCGCCGCGGCGCCGGCCGAGGAGACGGTCGGTCTGCTGGACCACTACGCCCGGGTGGCGTGGATCGGCGCCGCGCCCGAGGCGGAGATCAACGTGCGGATCCGGGAGGGCAGCGAGGCGTTCGCGGCGGCCGGGCCGGCGGCGTTGCACCGGCGGGTCGCCGGCGCGGTCGCGGACCTGACGACCGCCCTGGCGACGGCGGCGGGCGACCGGCCGGCCCGGCTGCCGTTCTGGGGGCCGTGGTCGCTGACCCTCGACGACCTGCTGGCGACCCGCACGATGGAACTGGCCGTCCACGCCGACGACCTGGCGGTCAGCGTCGGGGTGCCGACCCCGGGACTCCCGCCGCAGACCGCCGACTCGGTGGCCGGGCTGCTGGTCCGGCTCGCCGTGCGGCGCCACGGCTGGGTCGGCGTGCTGCGGGCCCTCAGCCGGGCCGAGCGGGCGCCGGGGAGTATCGCGGCGTTCTGAGCCCCGGTCACCGGCGTTCCCGAAGGGCGCGCTGTTCCCGCTGTTCCCGCTGTTCCCGCTGTTCCCGCTGTTCCCGCTGTTCCCGCTGTTCGTGCTGTTCGAGCTGTTGCCGACGTTTGCCGGCCGCGCCGCGCCGGACAGGGGCTCGGGTCAGTGGTCCCGGCGGTGGATGACGAACGCCGCGACCGCCACCGAGGCGAGTGACCAGGCCGCGAAGGTGATCCAGGAGCCCGCGACGGTCGCCGGGTACTCGCTGGGGCGCAGGCCGGCCAGGGAGATGCGGGCCAGGCGCTGCCAGGCGGGCAGTGGCAGGGCGTGCAGCAGGTCGGCCGTCCAGCGGTAGCGCTCGGTGACGAGGGAGGGGACGAAGAACAGCACCACGACGGTGCCCACCACGGCCCCCGCGCTGTGCCGGATCAGCGTGCCGAGGCCGAGACCGACCAGCGCGCAGACCGGGCCGAACAGGACGGCCGCCGAGACGTACCGGAGGGCGGCGGGGTCGGTGAGCGACTGCCCGATGCCCAGATCGGCGAGGATCGCCTGACTGGCGCCGAAGGAGACGCCGATGCTGACCACACCGAAGCCGAACATCACGGCGGCCAGCACGCACGCCTTGGCCGCCAGCACCGCCCGGCGGTCCGGCACGGCCGCCAGCGTCGTGCGGATCAGGCCGGTCGCGTACTCGCCGGCGATGACGATCGCGCCGAGGCCGCCGCCGACGAGCATCAGGACGTCGGCGCAGACGAGGTTGAAGGCGTCGTAGAGGGCCACCTGCGCCATGACCGCGGGATCGCCGTCGCCCGGTGTGTAGTGGGCGTGGGTGTACTGGGCGGACTTGAGGCCGGCGCCGATGATCGTGAGGACGCTGAGGCCGAGTACCCAGGGGATCGAGCGCAGCGACCAGAACTTGATCCACTCGGCGGCGAGCAGGTCGCCGAAGCCGCTGGTCTCCGGGGGACTGCTCCGCGGGCTGCTGCTCTGCGGATTGCTGCTCGCTGGGGCGCTGTTCTGCGGGGGGCTGATCTTCGGTGCGCTGGTCATCGGGGCTCTCCGGTGAGGTACTCGACGCTGTCGGCGGTCAGTTCCATGAACGCCTCCTCCAGGGAGGCGCTGTGGTCGGTCAGGGCGTGCAGCAACAGCCTGTGCTCCAGGGCGAGTTCGCCGATCCGGGCGGAGTCCAGTCCGGTCACCGTGAGGGCGCGTGCGGTCACCGCGGGGGCGCCCTCCGGTTCGGGCCGGACGGTGGCACCCGCAGCCGTCAACACGGCGGCCAGTCGGTCGGGTTCGGCTGCCCGGACGGTCACGGCGGCGCGGCCCGCGCGGGCCGAGAACTCGGCGAGGCTCTCGTCGGCGATCAGCCGGCCGCGGCCGATGACCACCAAGCGGTCGGCGGTGTGTTCCATCTCGGCCATCA
>NZ_JBEZIQ010000056.1:0-66025 GCF_040651155.1 Kitasatospora sp. NPDC048545 | reverse complement strand
CTGACCGACCCGGACCACCCGCGGGCCAAGCGCCTGGTCCGCCTCGCCCTGCCCGAGGGCGTCGACTACCGCACCGCCGACCACCTCACCGTGCTCCCGGCCAACGACCCGGCCCTGGTCGAGCGCGCGGCCCGCCTGCTCGGCGCCGACCCGGAGACCGTGCTCGACATCGTGTCCCACCGGCGCACCGGCCACGCCGTCGACCGCCCGCTGACCGTGCGCGAACTCCTCACCCACCACGTCGAGTTGCAGGACCGCCCGACCGCCGCGCAGCGCGCCGTACTGGCTGACCGCAACCCCTGCCCGCCCGAACAGGCCGCCCTGCGCGCACTGCCCGACAACGACCCGCGCACCCTCCTGGACCTGATCGAGGACCACCCGGCCCTGCGCGAGGGCCTGACCTGGCCGGTGCTGCTGGAACTGCTGCCGCCGATCCGGCCCCGGCACTACTCGATCTCCTCCTCGCCGCAGTGGGACGCGACCGAGGTGGACCTGATGGTCTCGGTGCTCAGCGCCCCGGCCCGCTCCGGGCGGGGCACCTTCCGGGGCACCGGCTCCGGCCACCTCGCCCGGGTGGCCGAGGGCGACACCGTGCTGGCTCGGGTCCGGCCCTGCCGGCAGGCGTTCCGGATCGGCCACCACACCCCGGTGATCATGATCGCGGCCGGCACCGGCCTCGCCCCCTTCCGCGGCGCCGTCGCCGACCGCCGCGCCCTGCGCCACGACGGGGCCGAACTCGCCCCCGCCCTGCTGTACTTCGGCTGCGACGCGCCGGACGCCGACTACCTGCACCGGCCGGAGCTGGAGACAGCTGAGCGGGAAGGTGCCGTCTCGATGCGGCCCGCGTTCAGCGAACGGCCGCAGGACGGGCGGCGCTTCGTCCAGGACCGCATCGCGGCCGAGGCCGCCGAGGTCTGGGCGCTGCTCGAAGCCGGTGCCGAGGTGTACGTGTGCGGCGACGGCGCCCGGATGGCCCCGGGCGTGCGGGCCGCCTTCCGCGACCTGTACCGGGAACGGACACCGCAGGCCGACGAACAGCAGGCACAGGCCTGGCTGCAGGGGCTGATCGAGGCCGGCCGCTACGTCGAAGACGTCTACGCGGGCTGAGTCGACCGCCTGAGGACGGCCGTCGGCCCGCCGCGCGAGGCAGCGGGCCGACGGCCGCGGGTTCGGGAGAGGGGGCGGGGCGGGGGATCAGTACACGTTGACGCCGTACGCGGCGAGCGCCGCGTTCACCGGCTGGAAGAAGGTCGTGCCGCCCACGGTGCAGTTGCCGCTGCCGCCCGAGGTGAGGCCGAGCGCCTTGGTGCCGTCGTAGAGCGGGCCGCCCGAGTCGCCGGGCTCGGCGCAGACGTTGGTCTGGATCAGGCCGCGTACGGTGTCGCCGCCGGTGTAGCGCACGGTGGCGTTGAGCCCGGTGACCCTGCCGCTGTGGGTGCCGGTGGTCGAGCCGGTGCGCTTGACCTGCTCGCCGACGACCGCGTTCGGCGCCGAGGTGAAGCCGCCGGGGTGGCTCAGGGCGGTGTTGTCGTAGCGGACCAGCGCGTAGTCGTGGCCGGGGAAGGTCGAGGAGAGGGTCGGGCCGATCGACGTCTTGTGGGCGGCGTCGGTGAACCACTGGGAGGCGACGTTCCCGCAGTGCCCGGCGGTGAGGAGGTAGGTGTCGTGGGCGTCCTTCACGTTGAAGCCGAGCGAGCAGCGGTACTGGCCGCCGTAGATGGCGTCGCCCGCGGCGAGCAGCGGGGTGAAGGTGCCGGGGACGCGGCGGACCGTCAGGACGTACGGGTCGCCGCCGGCGGACTGCGTGATCCGGTTGAGCGCCGCCGGGGACACGGTGCTGTCGGCGGTCACCACGACGCGCCCGGCGGCCTCGTCGACGTACCACGCGGTGCCGTCGACCTCGGCGTGCAGGACGGCGTCGCTGGTGGCGGCGAGCTGTTCGGGCTCGGGGGTGCGGGTGGGGGCGGCCGCGGCGCCCGGCACGGCGACCGCGGTGGCGGTCAGCAGGCCGAGGGCGACGGCGAGCAGGCGGCTGCGGCGTCGGGTGGTGCCGGGGCGGGGGGTCCCTCGCTTGATCCTCACCGGTCTCCTCCTGGGAGCGGGCCCCTGGGGGTCGGGGGCCGTGAGGCGCGGTCAGACGGCGGGCGGACTCCGAGCGTGCTGTCCGGAAGCGCGACGGATGATCTGCCCCTGACAGGCGCTGACCGGAAGTATCAGGAAACGGACCCTTCGCTACAAGCTTCCTGACCGGGTGTCGGCGGACCCGCGCGCGGTCGGCCGAGTGCGCCGCTCCGCCGTTCGGAGGCCCGGCCCGGGCGCGGCCCGGGCGGCGACGGTTCCGGGCCCGCCGGTCGGCCCGCCGCGCTGGCGGGACGTGCGGGGCGAGCGCACGGGAGTACCCCGAGGGCGCGGGGCCGCCGGGTCGGGACCCCGGAGCGCGAGCCGGCCGGTCGTCGACCCGGCCGCGCGCCCGGCGGACCCGGAAAAGTGTTATCCGTGCGGCCCGACGGGGTCTCCCAGGTATCGGGAACGGACGCACGATGTCGCGGGTGAGGGTCCGCGGCGGGGCAGCGGAGTTCGAACAGGGGCGCTCCGCGCGGAGGCGAGGCCTCTGCCGCGTCCGTTCCCGGCGCGCCGCCGGACCGTCCCGTCCGGCCGGGCGCGCCCGGCGGTCCGCACGCTCCCCCCACGGCGGCGGACCGCCGGGGTCACCGCCGGGCGTGCGCGGCGGCCCCGGCGCGGGTCAGCCGCCAGACCTGCTCCTCGCCGCTCTCGGCCGGGGCGACCGCCTCGGCGGTGCGGCGCAGGTGCACGGTGAAGCCGAGGCGCGCCGGAACCGCGCCGCTGGCGCGGTTGGCCGGGTCGTGCACGATGTCGACGCACGCGATCCCGGGGAGGCGGAAGGCCTCGTCGACCAGGGCCGCCGCGGCACGGGTCGCCAGACCGCGCCCGGTGACGGCGGGGTGGAGCCAGTAGCCGATCTCCAGGACGTCGGCCGGGGAGTCCTCGCGGCGGTACAGCCCGGTGGCGCCCACGATGGCGCCGTCGAGCACGATCGCGTAGGCGTAGTCCTGCCCGCTCGCCCAGCGATCCGCCCTGGCACCCAGGTATTCGGCGGTCTTGGCGCGGCTGTGCTCGGCGACCCACGGCATCCACGGCCGCAGGTGCTCCAGCGACTCCTCGATGACGGTGAAGAACTCGGGGAGGTCCGCCTCGCCGGCGAAGCGGCGCAGCGTCACCTCGCCCAGGGCGATGACGGGCTGGGGGGATGCGGGGCCTGCCTGGGGTTCCGTGCGTTCCATGGGGAGAGGATGGTCCGTGCCCGTCTCACCGGGCAACCGGATTCGGTGGTTGCGGGGGCCACGGCGGGCGGCGGGCGGCACGGGTGCGGACGAGGTGGATCAGGGCGCCGAGACCGGCCGCCGCACCGGCGACGCCTAGCAGGGAGGCGTCGGTCAGCCCGAGCAGGGAGAGGTCGAAGCGCCCGCCGTCGGAGGCGTCGCCGAACTCCGGGTCCACCAGGCCGCCCGGGTCCTCGGTCACGATGACGCGCTCGCCGACGGTGTCCCCGGTGCCGCAGTCCACCGAGCTGCCGTGCCCCGGGGCGTCCTCGTAGCGCACGGAGCAGTAGTAGGAGGTCGTCTTGCCGTGGACCACCCGGATGCCGGTGACCGTTCCCGGGTGCGTGACGCCGCGCATCCCGAGCACGGTGGCCTGGGCGGTGTTCATGGCCAGCAGCGGCACGGCGACCAGCGGGCCGATCACCAGCGCCATCGACACCAGCCGCAGCGCGCCGGAGCGGCAGAGGCTGAGGAGGGCGTAGATCAGGCCGGTCGCCCCCGCGATGACCAGCACCAGCGCGGGCAGCAGCAGCCAGAGCCCGAAGGCGCCGAGCGCCCCGCCGACCGGCAGCAGGACGGCGGCGGCCGGGATCCACAGCGCCGTCAGCAGCGGACGCCGCGGCCAGGGCGGGTCGTCCTTCGAGGCCCGGCCGCGCCGCTGCCGTCGGCCCGGGGCGGAGGTGTCGCTTCGGCTCATGGCGGGAGATCCTGCCAGGTCGGCCGGCCGGCGGCGAAGCGCCTTCAGGTGCGCTCAAGGTCCCGCCCGCCCGGTCCCGGCCCCGGGGTGCTCCGCCGACGGGCGGGTCGCCCGGCCGCGAGCCCCGCCGTCCGGCCCGTGGTTCCCCGGCCCCAGGGGCGCGACCGGCTGGGGCGAGACCGTCCGAGCGCCCCGGCAGGGTGCGCGCGATGATGGTCACGACGGCGCCACGCCGTATCGACCGGACAGGGAGCGAGCCATGCCACGGCCATCCGAGGAACCGCCGTCCGAGGAGCCCCGCGAGCCCGGTGGGCGCCACGAGTCCGGTGGACACGACGAGTCCGGCGGGCTGCGCGTGGTGGTGGCCGACCAGGGCCCGGTGTGCGTCGTCACCCTCGCGGGGGAGCTGGACCACGACACGGCGGACGAGCTGCGCGCCGTGCTCGCGCGGCCGCCGGCGGCGGGCTTCGAACGGATCGTGGTCGACCTCGCGGACCTGCGGTTCTGCGACTCGACCGGGCTGAACATCCTGCTGCGCGCCCGCCTGGACGGGCAGGCCTCCGGACGCCGGCTGGAGCTGGCCGGCCCGAGCCCCGTCGTGGCGCGGCTGCTCGCGATCACCGGCGCCGACCGCGTGCTGCGGATCCACCGCGACCTCGGCACGGCGCTCGGGGCACCCGCGCCGGACCCCGCCGGGCCCGCCGACCCGCCCCCCGGGCCGGCGTGAGGGGGCCGGCCGTGGACCGTACCGGCACCGGAGAGCCACCAGGCCTGGAGCAGACCAGGCGGCTGGCGCTCGCGGGCAGCGCCGGTGCGGTGCAGCGCAGCCGCGAGTTCAGCCGGCAGGCGCTGGTGTCCTGGCACTGGCTGCCGAGTGCCGACGAGGAGGGGCGCCTGGCGGTGGAGGACGTGCTGCTGATGGTGTCGGAGCTGGTGACCAATGCGTGTCTGCACGCTCCGGGCGGTCCGCGGGAGCTGCGGCTGCGGTGGGACGGGGACCGCCTGCGGGTGGAGGTCGCGGACGCCAGCCCGGTGGTGCCGAGGCTGCGGCCGTTCGGCGATCCGGGGCGGCCCGGGGGGCACGGGCTGCGGGTGGTGGACCGGCTCTCCCGGGCCTGGGGCTCGCAGCCGGAGGACGGCGGGAAGCTGGTCTGGCTGGAGGTGCCGGCCCCGCCGGTCCGTCCCGGCGCCGACCGGCGGGGCTGACTGCCGCGCCCGCCGGTCGGGCCGTTCCCGCCGGTCGGGCCGTTCCCGCCGGTCGGGCCCGACGGTGCGGTCCGACGACGGTAGGGCGGTGAGCCCGGTGGAGGCCGACCCCGGCCGACGGCGGTGCCGCCCGCCGCGGCGCCCTCGGTGGCACAGTGGGAGCAGGGTGGCGGACCCGCCCCCGCAGCTCCGAGGTGCCCGGACGGCGCACCCCGGCCGTGCGAGTGATCCGGACGGTGAACGGATGGACGAGCACCCCGTACCCGGCGGCGCTGCCGCGGACCCCGCCGAGCAGGCGCTGCGGCAGCTCCTCGCCGGGCTGACGGCCGTGCGCGACGGGGACTTCCGCACCCGGCTCACCCCGGGCCGGCCGGGGGTGCTCGGGGAGATCGCCGAGGTCTTCAACGGCATGACCGACCAGCTGGGCCGGGTGACCTCCGAGGTGACCCGGGTGGCACGGGAGGTCGGCGGCGAGGGTCGGCTCGGCGGCCGGGCGCAGGTGCCCGACGCGACCGGGACCTGGCTGGACCTGACCGACTCGGTGAACGCGATGGCGGGCAACCTGACCTGGCAGGTGCGCAACATCGCCCAGGTGACGACGGCGGTGGCCCGCGGCGACCTCACCCAGAAGATCGAGGTGGAGGCGCGCGGCGAGATCCTGGAGCTCAAGAACACGGTCAACACCATGGTGGACACGCTCTCCTCGTTCGCGGACGAGGTGACCCGGGTCGCCCGGGAGGTCGGCACCGAGGGCCGGCTCGGCGGCCAGGCGCAGGCGCCGGGCGTCGCCGGGACGTGGCGCGACCTGACCGACTCGGTGAACGCGATGGCGGGCAACCTGACCTGGCAGGTGCGCAACATCGCCCAGGTCGCCACGGCCGTCGCCGAGGGCGACCTCACCCAGAAGATCTCCGTCGCCGCGCGCGGCGAGATCCTGGAGCTCAAGACGACCATCAACACGATGGTCGACCAGCTGTCCTCGTTCGCGGACGAGGTGACCCGGGTCGCCCGGGAGGTCGGCACCGAGGGCCGGCTCGGCGGTCAGGCGGACGTCCGGGACGTCTCCGGCACCTGGAAGGCGCTGACCGAGTCCGTCAACGTCATGGCCGACAACCTCACCGCCCAGGTCCGCGCCATCGCGTCGGTGACCACCGCCGTCGCGGAGGGCGACCTGACGCGGAAGATCCGGGTGGACGCGCGCGGCGAGATCCTGGAGCTGAAGGAGACCATGAACACGATGGTCGACCAGCTGTCCTCGTTCGCGGACGAGGTGACCCGGGTCGCCCGGGAGGTCGGCACCGAGGGGAACCTGGGCGGGCAGGCGACCGTGCGGGGCGTCTCCGGGACCTGGAAGGACCTCACCGACAACGTCAACGTGATGGCCTCCAACCTGACCGGACAGGTCCGCTCGATGTCCGAGGTGGCGACCGCCGTGGCTCGCGGCGACCTGTCCCGGAAGATCACCGTCGAGTCCAAGGGCGAGGTCGCGGCGCTCGCCGACGCGATCAACACCATGGTCGACACCCTGTCCGTCTTCGCGGACGAGGTGACCCGGGTCGCCCGGGAGGTCGGCACCGAGGGCATCCTGGGCGGCCAGGCACGGGTGCCCAACGTCGCCGGGACGTGGAAGGACCTCACCGACAACGTCAACTTCATGGCGCACAACCTGACCAGCCAGGTCCGCAACATCGCCTCCGTCACCACGGCCGTCGCCGAGGGCGACCTCACCCGCAAGATCGACGTCGACGCCCGCGGCGAGATCCTGGAGCTGAAGACCACCGTCAACACCATGGTCGACCAGCTGTCCTCGTTCGCCGCCGAAGTGACCCGGGTCGCCCGGGAGGTCGGCAGCGAGGGCCGGCTGGGCGGCCAGGCCCGGGTGGAGGGCGTTTCCGGCACCTGGAAGCGGCTCACCGAGAACGTCAACGAGCTCGCCGGCAACCTCACCCGGCAGGTCCGGGCGATCGCCGAGGTCACCGGCGCCGTCGCGGCCGGCGACCTGACCCGCTCGATCAGCGTCGACGCCTCCGGTGAGGTCGCCGACCTCAAGGACAACATCAACGCCATGGTCGGATCGCTGCGCGAGACCATTTCCGCGAACCAGGAGCAGGACTGGCTGAAGACCAACCTGGCGTACTTCTCCGCCGCCATCCAGGGCCGCCGGGACATCCGCTCCGTCGCCGAGATGATCACCGACGAGCTGACCCCTCTGGTCGGCGCCCAGTACGGTGCGTTCTTCCTCGCCGAGGAGAGCGAGGCCGGCCCCGAACTGGTCCTGATCAGCGCTTACGGCCGCCCGGCCGGGGAACAGCGGCGGCTGCGGATGGGGGAGTCCCTCGTCGGCCAGGCCGCCCGGAGCCGGCGCACCGTCACCGTCGACGGGCTGCCGCCCGGCTACGCCACCCTCGCCTCGGGCGCAGGCTCCGGCGACGCCCACTCCGTCGTGGTGCTGCCGATCGCTCTGGAGGAGTGGCTGATCGGCGTCATGGAGTTCGCCTCCGTCCACCCGTTCACCCAGGTCCACCGCGACTTCCTGGACCAGTTCGCCGAAGCCTGCGGCGTCAACATCGGCACCCTCCTCGCCAACGCCCGCACCGACGGACTGCTCGGCGAGTCCCAGCGGCTCACCGCCGAACTCCAGACCAGATCCGAGGAGTTGCAGGAAGGGCAGGAGGAACTCCGACGCTCCAACACCGAGTTGGAGGAGAAGGCCGCCCTGCTCGCCCAGCGCAACCGGGACATCGAGGCGAAGAACCTGGAGATCGAGCAGGCTCGCCAGGAACTGGAGGACCGTGCAAGGGAGTTGACCATAGCCTCGATGTACAAGTCCGAGTTCCTGGCCAACATGAGCCACGAACTGCGCACCCCGCTCAACAGCCTCCTCATCCTCGCCCAGCTGCTCGCCGAGAACGCGGGCGGGAACCTCACCCCCAAACAGGTCGAGTACGCGGGCGTGATCCACTCGGCCGGCACCGACCTGCTCCAGCTCATCAACGACATCCTCGACCTCTCCAAGGTCGAGGCCGGGAAGATGGAGCTGACCCCTGAACCCTTCGCGGTGCGCGAGCTGCTGGAGTACGTCGAGTCCGGCTTCGAACCGCTGGCCGACCAGAAGGGCCTCGCCTTCGAGGTGAGCGTCGACCGGGCCGTCCCGGAACTGATCGTCACCGACCAGGCCCGGCTGCGCCAGGTGTTGCGCAACCTGCTCTCCAACGCGGTCAAGTTCACCGACACCGGCCGGGTGGAGCTGCGCATCGAACGCGCCGAAGGAGCGGACCTGCCGCCCGAACTCGACGGCGCCGGGGCCGCGGTGGCCTTCCACGTCGAGGACACCGGGATCGGCATCGACCCGGACCACCTGGACTCCGTCTTCGGGGCCTTCCAGCAGGCCGACGGATCCACCGCGCGGCGCTACGGCGGCACCGGCCTCGGGCTGTCGATCAGCCGGGAACTCGCCCGGCTGCTCGGCGGCGCCATCACCGTCCGCTCCACCGCCGGGCAGGGCAGCTGCTTCACCCTCCACCTGCCGCTGGGCGAACCCGACCGGGGACCGGCCGACGACCCGCGGGTGCCGCCGCGGGTCCTGGTGGTCGAGCCGGACCCGCCGGCCCTGCTCACCCAGCTCGCCCGCTCCGCCGCCGCACCGGGCGGGACACCGGTCCGGGTGGACGCGGCCGGTGACGGGGCGACGCTCCGGGCCGCGCTCGCGCACGGGCCCCACCGCTGCGTCCTGATCGATCTCGCCCGCTCCGGCGACCTGGCGCCCGCCCTGGGGGAAGCGGTGGCGGCGGGCACACCGGTCCTCGGCCACGGCGGCGATGGCGAGCCGCCCCCGGGCGTGCAACGCGTCGTCGGACTGGACGACCTGCGGGAACGGGTGATCCGGCTGACCGGCGACGACCGCCCGCCGGAGGCCGCACCCGCGGAGGCCGCGCCCGCCGGGCCCGTACCCGCGGAAGCCGCATCCGCCGGGCCCGTACCCGCGGAAGCCGCATCCGCCGGGCCCGCGCCCGTGGACGAGCGGCTCGCCGGACGGACCGTCCTGATCGTCGACGACGACATCCGCAACGTCTTCGCCCTCACCGCCGCCCTGGAACAGCACGGGCTGACCGTCCTGCACGCCGCCGACGGCCGTGCCGGACTCGACCTGCTGCACGCCCACCCGGAGACCGGCCTGGTCCTGATCGACGTCATGATGCCCGGGATGGACGGCTACGCCGCCATCGAGGCGATCCGCGCCGATCCCCGCTTCGACCGGCTGCCGGTCGTCACCGTCACCGCCAAGGCGATGCCCGGGGACCGGGACCGCAGCCTGGCCGCCGGGGCGGACGACCACGTCACCAAGCCCGTCGACACCGCCAGGCTGCTCGACCGGATGCGGACCTGGCTGGACGCGCCATGACCACCGGCGGACCGGGCCGGCGCCGCCCCGGCCACGGGCAGGCCGGACCCGCCCCCACCACGACCCGACCGGGCCCGCCGTGACCGCCGCGCCGGAACCCCCGGACCGCGCCGCCCGCGCCCTGGCCGAGGCCGTCCGGCGGCTGCAGGGAGCCGCCGTCCGGAACCACGCCGAAGCGCGGACCAGGGCCGCCGTCGACCTCGCCACCGGCATCCTGGCCGAGCGGCTCGGCCTGCCGATCGCCGAGGCGGCCGCCCACCTCGCCCGGCTGGCCCGGGAAGCGGGCGTGCCGGTCGTCGCGCTCGCGGCGGACATCGCGCGCCTGCCGGACCCGGAGGCGGGCGACGTCGGCGCACACGGCGCACACGGCACACGGGAGGCACCCGGCGTCCTCGGTGCGGAAGCCGACGACGACGGGCCCGCCGCCGTCGCCCCCGAGACCGGTCCGACCGTCACGCCCGCGCTCGCCGCCGTCCCCGACCTGCAGCGCGCCGCCGAGGCCGTGCTGGACCAGACCGGAGCGACTCTCGGCGCCCGCGCCGTGGCGGTCTGGCTGGGGCTGCCCGGCGGAGCGCTCGCCCTCGCCGCACACGCCGGGCTGCCCGCCGACGAGGCCGCCGCGTGGGCCCGGGTGCCGCCCAGCGTCCGCACCCCGGCGCAGCGGGTGGTCGGCGGCGCGGCCACGGAGCTGTGGCCCGGCGAACCGGGCACCGACGCGCCGTCGGTGGGCACCGGCACGGCCCGGGCCGTCCTCCCGCTGCTCGACCGGGGCCGCCGCTCGGGCGCGCTGGAACTCGTCTGGGCCGCACCCGCCCCGCCGTTCGGACCGCCGCAGCGCCGCCGGCTCTACGCGCTCGCGGACCTCTGCGCGACCCTGCTCGGCCCTCCCGGCGACGCCGCCGCGCCCGAGGAGGCCGCCGCCCTCCTGGAGGGACTGCTCACACCCGCCCTGCTGCTGGAACCCGTCGTCCGGGACGGCCGGGCCGCGGACTTCACCATCAGGCGGGTCAACGACCGGTTCCGTGACCCGCTCGGCCGCCCCCACGACGCGCTGGAGGGCGCCTCGCTGCTGGAGACCTACCCGGTCGCCTGCGCGGCCGGCCTGCTCGACCGCCTGGTCCGCGCCCACGAGACGGGGGCGGCGCAACCGGCCGAACGCGTCCGGCTGGCCTTCCGGGGCACCGGGCCCGGCGCCCCCGCCGCCACCCCCGCCGCCGTCCTGCTCGCGGTCGTCCCGTTCGGCGGCCGGCTGCTGGTCAACTGGCGGGCGCAGGACGACCGCGGCGAGGACGACGAGTCGACCGACCTGCTGCGCCAGGCCCAGCGGCTCGCCCGGGTCGCCGGGTTCGAGGAACGGCCGGCCGAAGGCCGGATCCGCTGGAGCGAAGGGCTGCACGACCTCTACGGGCTGCCGCCGGACGCGGCGCCGGTGCCGCTGGCCCGGCTCGCCCGGCACACCCACCCGGACGACCGGCCCGCCATCCGGCGCCTGCTGGACACCGTCCGGCAGCGCCACCGCACCGCCTCGGCGGTCGTCCGCCTCGACCGGCCCGACGGCACCCACCGCTTCACCCGGGTGATCGCCGAGCCCGTGCTCGACGACCTCGGACGGCTCACCGCCATCCGCGGCGCCTACCTCGACGTGTCCGCCCAGCACTGGACGGAGGTCGCACTCGGCGCCACCCGGGAACGGCTCGCCGACATCGAGCAGGAGTCGGCCGAACGCGCCCAGCTGGCACTGCGCCTCCAGCAGGCCATCCTCCCGGCCGCACCGCCCCCGCTCGGCGTCACCGGCGTGCACGCCGCCGTCCGCTACCGCCCCGCCGCCAAGCGCGACCGGGTCGGCGGCGACTGGTACGACGTGCTGCCGCTGCCCGGCAAACGGGTGCTGCTCGCCGTCGGCGACGTGGCCGGGCACGGCGTCGGCGCGGCCACCGGCATGGTGGCGCTGCGGCACGCCCTGCGCGGCCTCGCGGTGACCGGCGCCGGCCCGGGGCGGCTGCTGGAGTGGGCCAACACCGTCGCCCTGCGCGAACCCGGACAGGTCACCGCGACCGCCGTCTGCGTGCTGCTCGACCCGGTCGGCGGCGAACTGCGCTGGGCCCGGGCCGGACACCTGCCGCCGATCCGGCTCGGCGCCGACGGAGCCCAGGTGCTGCCCCTGCCGCACGGCGTGCTGCTCGGCGCCCTGGACGACGCCCGGTACGAGGAGAGCACCGCCCGGCTCGACCCCGGGGACGTCCTGCTGCTCTACACCGACGGGCTGGTCGAACGCCGGGACCGCCCGGTCGAGGAGTCGGTGGAGCAGCTGATCCGCGCGGCCGGCGCACCCGGCCCCGACCTGGAGCAGTACCTGGACCGGCTGCTCGAACTGAGCCCCGCCGACACCGACGACGACACCTGCCTGATCGCCGTCCAGACCGAGTAGCCGGCCGGTCGCGGGCGACCGGGCCGTTACGGATCCCACGGCCCGGGTAGGCGCGACCCGTCGGGGACCGAGTTCGGAACGGAAGGGACGTCCACGGTGTTGCCGGGACTTCTGCTGGTGTCGGCGTCCGGCGCGTTCGTCGGCCTGTTGGTCGCGAACGACCCCGCCGACGGGCCCGAGCACCAGGCGACGGTCCCGGGCAACGACCTCGTGGCGCCGGAGGAACGGGCCGTCGAACAGGGCGGCAGGGAGACACCGGAACGACCGGGAGGCCGACGGCGACACCTGTTCGGACACTGACCACCACCCGTCCCACAGGCACGGAGGAGAGGCGATCCCATGTCGGGGGTCCGGCCGCCGTCCGCACGGCAGGCGCCGCAGGCACTACGGCTGCCGCTCGCGGACCGGTCCGGCGCGGCGGCCGAGGCCCGCGCCGCCACCGCCCGGTTCCTGTCCGACGTCGCGGACCGGGAGACGGTCCGCGACGCCGTGCTGCTCGTCTCCGAACTCGTCGGCAACGCGCAGCGCCACACCGCCGGACCCGGAGCGCTCCTGCTCGTCCGGGCCGACGGGGCACTGCGCATCGAGGTCAGCGACGCCAGCCCGCGCCCGCCGACACCCCGGGCGCCGTACACGTCGAACGGCGCGGGCGGCCTCGGCCTGTACCTGGTGGACCGGCTCAGCCGGCGCTGGGGCTGGCACGCCATCGGGCCGGGCAAGGCCGTCTGGTGCGAACTGCGGATCCCGCCGTAGCGGTGTCCCCGGCCCGCCCGGCGGCCGGCCTGACGGACCTTCGGTCCGCTGCGGCTCGGCCCGGTCCCGTCCGGCCCACTACCGCTCGCCGACCCCCGGCAGCACCGGCTTCACGTCCAGCACCGGGGTCCCGTCGATCGCCTCCAGGCCGCTGACCCGCAGCCGCAGGCCGTCCACGGCCAGGACGGTCACCCGGTGCAGCCCGATCGGGTTCGGCCGGTCCGGCGAGCGGGTCGCGAACACCCCGGTCTCCGGCCGGGACCGGTCCCCGCGCGGATGCACCGCCAGGACCTCCCGGTCGGCCCGGTCCAGCCAGGTCAGCAGCAGCACCTCCTGCCCGGCCGTCAGGTCCCGCAGCCCCCGCTCCACCGGAGCGTCGAACACCAGCCAGGCCTCCGGCCCGCCCTCGTCCCCCTGCCGGGGCGCCCCCGCCCGCGCCGTCAACGGCGACTCCACCCGCCCGATCGCCCGCACCTCGAAACACCGCTCCTGCTCGCCCTGTCCGCTCATCGCGCCCTCCGTGCGCCGGGGTATCCGTCCGTGAGCACCGTAACGCGGTGTGTCCGAATGTCGGTGATCCGGTGCAGACTGGAGTTTCCCTCTCGTGGTTGATGGCAGAGATGAGACGCCATGAACGAGTACGACGGTGAACTCCCCCCTCGCAACCCGGTCTTCAGTACCGAACTCGACCGCCTCCTCGACCTCGACCGAGCCGACCTCGGAGTCCCCGAGCACCCCGGCCTGTGGGAGCGGCTGCGCGCCGACCGGCGGCCGGTCGCCCGGCGCGGACTGCTCTGCCCCACCTGCCTCGACGCCCGCCCCGGCCGGCCGGAGTGGATGTACCTGTCGCTCCGTCAGGGGCGGCGCATCGCCGGCCACCACAACCCGCGCCGCCGCGCCCACCACGAACCGCGCCGCGCGGAGCGCGAGGCCTACCAGGAGCGCTACGCCCGCGCCGCCGCGCGCGACGGGCACGCCGTCGAGATCGAGCCCCGCGCGGCCGACGGCCGCTGCCGCGCCGCCGTCCTGGTCACCGGCGCGGACGGCCGCCGCTTCGGCTTCGAACCCCAACTGTCCTACGTCAGCGCCCGGTTCGTACGGCGGCGGGACCGGATCGCGCGGCAGGACGGCATCACCGCGGTCTGGCACACCGTCGACCCGAAGGCGCCGCTGATCGACCGGGTCCCGTGGGCGCGCACCGACGACCTGCCGGCGCAGGCCATCCGGGAGGGCCGCGACCTGCTGGTGCGCGGCGGCGTGCGTCGGCTGCGGCTGCTGAAGTGCGACCACACCGCGCCGGGGCCCTGCCCGGTGCGCGGCGGCGGCCGTTGCCACCGCTGGCACCCGAACTGGGAGGTGCTCGTCCCGCGGATCGACGACTTCGTGCGCCGCGTCGCCGGCGGCGTCTACGTCCCGGTCACGCTGCGCACCGCCGCCGACGGCACGCTGCGCTTCTGGGCGCCCGAGCAGGACCGGCGGCGGTACGTCGCGAACGGCGGAGCCCTCGCGGAGCCGGTCACCCGGCCGTCGATCCCCCGGCAGCGCGGCAGTTCGACCGGACGGCGGGAGGTCGAGTGCGTCCGGGTCCGCGAACCGCGGCACCACGCGCCGGTCCCGCTGCTGCCGCCCCGGGACACGGGCGAGCCGTACGTCGCGGCCGTGACGGTGGACACGCCCCTGTCCGCTCACCGGGTCATCCCGCCGGTGCGCGCGGGCCACTGCGCGGCCGGGCGGATCCCCTGCGGCGTGCCGGGGGCCCGGCTGTACCCGGGCGGCTGGTTCTGCGACGACCACCGGCCGGGGGCACCACGGTGACCGCACCCGGCCCGGGGCGTGGGGTCGACGGCCCCGTGCGGGACACTGCCCGGCACCGGTCCGGCTGCACCGGCTCACCCCGGGCGTACCGGAGCTCCTGGCGCAGACTCCGACCGGTGGTCGTTCCGCTGTACGACTAATCCACCCCTGCGGGTGGTGCGGGCGTATCGCTGCCGTCGTGCGCCGGGCCGCACGCCTATAAAGGGCCCGTCCTGTTGATCAACTGATGGGTTCTCACCATGGTGCAAGCCGTCCTGCGGGTACTCGCCGCAGCCTCGCTCGCCTCCGCGCTCTCCGCCGTCGCCGTCGCCCCGGCCGCGGCCGTCTCCCCGGCGGTACCCGCCGCGCGGGCGGCCGCGGACGACGACCTGACCACCCCCTGCGGTCCCGTCCGCGACTACCGGGCCTCGGACTGGTGGCGCACGACGACCGAGCCGCAGATCGCCCAGCCGGTCGCCTCCACCGCGACGAACGAACGCTGGCAGTGGCGCTACGACGTCAACACCCTGTGGCGCGGCGACACCCGGGAGAATGTGGAGGACATCTTCCGCACCGGCTTCACCCCCCGGGGCGACCAGGTCACTCCGCTCGCCGAGTACATCGTCCAGGGCGGCGGGCAGAACAGTGCGCACCTCAGCACCAGTTGCGAGATGTGGGTGGCCCAGAAGTTCGCCACGTACGGGGCCGCCAAGACGGGCTGGGTCTACGAGATCTACGCCCCCGGCGGCATCGACGTCAACGCGACCGCCCGGCTCAACGACTACCAGTCCCCCTACCTCTGGAACAAGGAGATCGACTTCCCCGGCGGGGTCGAGGGCCGGTACCTCAAGGGTGCCTGCAAGTACCACCTGACGTACACCGACCCGGACACGAAGGTCAGCACCTTCGAGAACCTCGGCTGCAAGACCAACGCCGACTTCGCGCCCTTCAAGTAGCAGCCGGCCGTCCGACACCGCCGTCGGGCGGCCTCAGCGCGTGCCGACCGGGGGAAGCCGCTCCAGGATCCGCTCCATGCCGCTGGTCCAGTTGGCCTCCAGGGCGGTGACGGCCTGTTCCATGTCGCCGTCGAGGAGGCACTGGGCGATTCGCTCGTGCTCCTCGGCGGCGCGTTCGAGGATCCCGTGGTCGCCGACCACCACGCGCTCGTAGCGGTGCAGGGTCAGCTTCAGCGAGTCGATCATCTCGCGCAGCCGGGTGTTGGCGCAGCCGGAGAGCAGCAGCGCGTGCCAGGCGTCGTCGTAGCGCTCTATGGTGCCGTGCGGGGCCTGCGGTGCGGAGAACGCGCGGGCCTCGGCCAGCAGCCGGGGGGCGATCGCGGACAGGTGCGCCGGGTCGGAGGTGCGCAGGGCCAGCGACTCCAGGGCGATCAGGATCGCGGTGAGGTCCAGGAACTCCTGCTTGCCGGTGGGGGCGAAGCGGAAGCCCTTGCCGCGTTCGCTGGTGATGATTCCCTCGCGCTCCAGGCTGATCAGGGCCTCGCGCAGCGGGGTCCGGCTGACGCCCAGTTCCTCGGCGAGCTGGACCTCGTTGATCGACTCGCCGGGGGTGAACCGGCCGCGGCCGAGCTGCTCCAGGAGTTCGTCCTTCACCTGCTCGCGCAGCGGACGCCGCTCGATCGCCATCGGGCTTCCCTTCTTTCCGGTTCCGTAGCGTACCGGCCGGGCGACCGGTGCTTTCGCCCGGCCGCCGGACGACCGTGGGGCTGTGCGGTGTGCGGTGTGCGGTGTGCGGTGTCGCGTGCCGTGCGCCGAGGGCTCAGGCGGTGCCGGCGCCGTCGACGGCGATGACCGCGCCGCTGACGAAGGCGGCGGCGTCGCTCGCCAGGAAGGCGACGGTCTGGGCGATGTCGCGGGGCCGGCCGATCCGGCCGAGCGGGCGGTCGGCGGCGTCGGCGTAGAAGGCGTCCGCGCTCTCGCCGAGCTGGCGGGCCTCCTCGGCGAGCATGCCGGTGTCGGTGTCCCCGGGGCAGACGCAGTTGACCCGGATGTTGTCGGGTCCGTGGTCGATGGCCATGGCCCGGGTCATGTTGACCACGGCGCCCTTGGAGGCGCAGTACGAGACGGCCCGGCCGCCGCCCCTGATGCCCCAGCCGGAGCCGGTGTTGACGATGCTGCCGCCGCCGGCCGCGGCCATCAGCGGCACGACCAGCCCGCTGAGCAGCATGACCGAGCGGACGTTGACGGCCATCACCAGGTCCCAGTCCTCGTCGGTGATCCCGGTGACGGTGGACCGGCGGATGATGCCCGCGTTGTTGAACAGCACGTCCACGCCGCCGTGGTGGTCGACGGCGGTACGCACGGCCCGTTCGCAGTCGGCGCGCCGGGAGACGTCGCCGTGCACGAAGGTGCCGCCGATCTTCTGGGCGGCACTTTCGCCGCGCGCGGCGTCGACGTCGACGAGGACGACAGCCGCGCCGAGTTCGGCGAGCAGGGCGGCGGTGGCGCGGCCGATGCCGGAGGCGGCGCCGGTGACGATCGCGCGCTTTCCGTGCAGGTCGATCATGGGGGAGCTCCTCTACGGGTCGGAATCAGGCGGATCAGGCGGGCGGATCGGTCAACCGGATCAGGCGGATCAGGCGGGCGGATCGGTCAGGCGGAGAGGCGGTAGACGGCGCAGGATCCGCGGCCGGTGATCACCCGGACGTGCCCGGAGAGGGCGTCGTCCAGCGCGGGGTCGCCGGTGTCCAGGAGCAGCGGGCGGCCGGCGAGGGCGGCGAGCTTGGCCTCGGTGGCGAGGACGAGCAGCCGCTCCCGGCCCGCGGCGCGCAGCAGTCCAGGGGTGAGCTGCTGGTTGCCGCGCCCGAGCAGGAAGCCCTGGCCGCCGATGGGGGAGAGGGCGATCCAGGGGGTGGCGGGCAGGGCGCGCAGCTGGTCGGCGCGGGCGTCCCGGAGCAGCACGCGGGCGGTGCGGCCGGCCCGCAGCCGCAGCAGGTCCACGCCGGTGAGGCTGGCGTGCGGCGCGCCGAGCGCGGTGGCGACGGCGTGGGTGGTGCTGCCGGGGCCGAGGACCAGCAGCCCGTCCGGGCCGACCCGTTCGGCGACCTCGGCGGCGAGTCCGGCCGGTGCGGCCGGGTCGGGTCCGGCGCTGCCGGTCTTGCGCTGCTGGACCCGTTCGGGCAGCACCGGGACGGTGAGCCGACCGTACAGCCGGGCGGAGACCCGGCCCTCGCGCAGCGCGGCCTCGTCGCGGTCCACCACCTCGGCGGGCTCCAGCCGCACGCCGCGCCCGGCCGCCCAGGCGGTGGCCACCTCGGCGGCCGCGCGGGGGTGGACGGCGAAGACGGCGGAGTGCATCTTGACCCCGGCCGGGATCCCGAGGACGGGCAGCCGGGGCTCGGGGCCGAGCGCGTCGAGGACGTCGCGGGCGGTTCCGTCGCCGCCACAGAACAGCAGCAGCCGGGCGCCGGCCGCGACCAGGGCGCGGACCGCCGCGCGGGTGTCGGCGGCGGTGGTGTCCGGTCCGGCGGGCCGGTGAACGGTCCGGGCGGGCAGGCCGGCCGCCGTGGCGGCGTCGGCGCCCATCGGCCCGGCGGCGGTGATCAGTTCCACCGGGGGGAGGTGCCGGAGGGTGAGCGACGCCCTCAGGACCGCCTCCGGCCGGGCCCCGAGTTCCCGGGCCCGCCGCTGGACATCGGCGCCGTCGCTGCCCTTGAGGCCGACCCGGCCGCCGAGACCGGCGACCGGGTTGACCACGAGTCCGACCAAGGGTCCGGTCACGGCTGTTCGGGCCGTTCCGCGTGCTCGGTCTGCCCCGTCTGCCCCGTCTGCCCGGCCTGTTCGGCCTGCTCAGCGTGCTCCGCGTGCCCGGGCCGCCCGGCCTGTTCGGTCTGCTCGCCGAGGACCTTGCGGCGGTAGGCGCGCCAGCTGACGGCCCAGACCGCCGGGTCGTCCAGCGACTCGGGCCGGACCCGGTGGACAGTGGAGCGGTGCGGTGCGGTGCGGACGGTCTCCGGGTCCTCGTACGCCTCGCGGGCGACCTCGGCGAGGATCGCCGCGTACTCGTCCAGGTCGGCCCGGGAGTAGGACTCGGTGGGTTCCAGGGTCATCGGCTCGGGCACGACGTACGGGTGGTGGCTGGTCCAGTAGTGGGTGCCGAAGTCGGCGGCGCGGTGGCCGAGGTCCTCGCTGTGCAGTCCGGTGTCCTCGTTGAGCCGCTGCCAGCTGTACCGGACCTGTTCGACCCGGGGCCGTCCCTCGGCGTACGGCACGGACACCCCGGGGATCCGCCGGACCCGGTGCAGCAGGTAGTTGTTGTTGAGCACGGCGGTCTCGGCGGCCTCGCGCAGGCCTTCGGCGCCGAGCGACATGATCCAGGCGTAGGCGCGCACCAGGTTGGGGACGACGCCGAGGTACGGGCGGACTTTGCCGATGGACTCCGGCCGGTCGTGGTCGAGCCGGTACCGTCCGCCGTCGAACTCGACCGTGGGGCACGGCAGGTAGGGAGCGAGTTCGGCGGTGACGCCGCAGGCGCCGGCCGCCGGGCCGCCGCAGGCGTGCGGGGTGGAGAAGGTCTTGTGCAGGTTGAAGTGGCACAGGTCGAAGCCGGCTTCGCGGGCCCGGGTGATCCCGAGGATGCCGTTGGCGTTGGCCTGGTCGTAGGCGCACAGGCCGCCGGCCTCGTGGACGATCCGGACGAACTCGGCGATCCGGGGGTTGTAGATGCCGGTGTCCTCGGGGTTGGTGATGAGCAGCGCCGCGGTGCGCGGGCCGACGGCGGCGCGCAGCGCGTCGATGTCGGGGTAGCCGTCGGCGTCCGGGTGCAGGGTGATCACCCGGTAGCCGGCGGTCTTGGCGCAGGCCGCGTTGGAGGGGTGGGAGAAGGCGGTGGTGATGACCTCGTCGCGCCGGTCGCCCTCGCCGCGGGCGGCGTGGTGGGCGCGGATGACGGAGACGTTGGTCCAGATCGCGGCGGAGCCGGCGCCGGGCTGCAGGCTGACCCGGTCCATGCCGGAGAGTTCCTTGAGCAACTGCTCCAGCCGGTGGACGAGTTCGAGCACGCCCTGGACGGTCGAGGCGTCCTGGGCGGGGTGCAGCGCGGCGATCCTGGGGTCGCGGACGAAGGTGTCGTTGACCTTGGGGCTGTACTTCATGGTGCAGGTGCCCTGTCCGACGTCGACGTTGAGGTCGGCGCCGAGGTTCTCCTGGGAGAGCCGCAGGTAGTGCCGGAGCACCTGCTGCTGGCCGAGTTCGGGCAGTGCGGGCGGTGTTTGGCGCCGCAGGGCGGCGGGCAGCCGGTCGGCCGGGTCGCCGACGGCGGCGGTGACGGCGGGCTCGGGCAGTGGGGGCAGGACGCCGCGCTCGCCGGGGGAGCCCAGTTCGAAGACCAGCTTCTCGTCCCAGCGGGCCTGGTGGAAGCGGCGCAGCGCGGGTTTGGGGGCGATCCTGGGGTCGACCGGCGCGTGCTGCTGATGATTCGTCACTTCACGATCTCCTCAAGGGCGTCGGCGAGGTGGTCGAGGTCGGCCCGGGTGTGCTGCTCGGTCACGCAGTACCGGCCCTCGTGCGTCCCGGCCGGGGTGCCGCCGTGCAGGCCGCGGGCGAGCAGGGCGTCGGAGACCTCGGCGGCGGTGTGCCCGCCGGTGTAGCGGACGGTGAAGTCGGCGAAGTGGACGGCGCCGGGGTCGTCGAGTTCGACGCCGGGGACCTGCGCCAGGCGCTGCCGGGCGTAGGCGGTGTGGGCGAGGACGGTCCCGCCGATCTCGCGCATGCCCTGCGGGCCCATGAGCGCGAGGTAGACCCCTGCGGCGATGCCGTGCAGGGCGGCGGCGGTGCCGACCCACTCCTTGCCCTCTTCGCGCAGCGCGAAGGAGGTGCGGTCGTACGCGACGTCGCCGAAGCCGTACTCGCCGGGGACGTCGGTGGGGGCGAGGCCGAAGAGGCGGCTCGGGTACTCGGCGACCAGGCGTTCGTCGTCGGGGCTGCCGATGAAGCCCGCGTTGCCGCCGCCGAAGCTCGGGTGGATGCCGAGCGGCTGGAGGTCGCCGCAGGTGAGGTCGGCGCCGAGGTCGGCGGGCGGGCTGAGCACCCCGAGACTCAGCGGGTTGACCTGGGCCACGGCCAATGCTCCGGCCGCGTGGGCGAGTTGGACGTAGTCCGGGAGCGCCGGGTCGATCCGGCCGCGGTGGTCGGTGAGTTGGGCGTACACGGCGGCCACGTCGCCGTCCGCGAGTGCGGCCCGGACGGCCGCCGGCTCGGCGGCCACCGGGTGGAGCTCGTGCACGCCCCGGGTGTAGTCGTGGATCCGGGAGAGCCGGTCCGGGTCGATCGCGCCGACCAGCAGCAGCCGGCGCCGCCCGGTGGCCCGTCCGGCCATCCGCAGGGCGGTCGCGGCGGCCTGGAACCCGTCGTACGTCGGCACGTTGACGACGTCGACGGCGAGCAGTTCGGCCATCAGCGACTGGTACTCCCACAGGGCCTGGAAGCGGCCGTGGTCCTCGTAGGGCTCGCCCGCGTAGGCGGTGAGGAACTCGCTGCGGTTGACGATCTCGTCCACCACGGCGGGCACGTGGTGGCGGTAGCAGCCGGCGCCGAGGAAGCTGCGGCCGGGCGGGACGGCGGTGTTGCGGGAGAGCAGGTCCTCCAGGTGGGCGACCAGCCGGGCCTCGGAGTCGAAGGGTTCGGGGAGTCGCAGTGGGCGGTCCAGCCGGAGCGCGGCGGGGATGTCGGCGTAGAACTCCTCGACGTGCTGTGCGCCGACCGCCGCCAGCATCGCCCTCCGCACCTGCGGGGCGGAGTTGGGGATGTACGGGTGGGTTCGGGGAACGCGTGTGCTCATGCCGGCACCTTCCGCGATTTCCGTCACAAGCCTTGACGGTCTTGTGAATGCTGAGTTCTGTATACAGCATTCGGCATTCACCAGTCGGGAGGCAAGATGTCCGCACGAACCCGGCCCGGAGAAAACCCCCAACTCGCCCGTGAGCAGCGGGAATTCCCTCAAGGCCCGGCCCGTCGCCGACTGCTCTCCGCCGGACTCGCCGCCGGCGCCCTGCTGATGACAGGCGCCACGGGCTGCGCCACCGGCGGCAGCGGTTCCGCGGACGCCAAACGGCTCACCGGCAGCCCGGACGCCACCGCCACCGGGAAGGTCACCGTCTGGTCCTGGGACACCGCGGCCAAGGCCCTGCAACGGCTCGGCCGGACCTTCGAGCAGACCCACCCCGGAACGACCGTCGAGGTCGTGGACATCGGCTACGACAACGCCTACGACAAGATCACCGTCGGACTCGGCGCCGGCAGCGGACTGCCCGACGTCCTCACCGTCGAGGGCCACAGACTGCCCAGCTACATCGGCAACTTCCCGAACGCCCTGGTCGACCTCACCGACCGGGCCCGCGGACTGGAGAGCCAGTACCCGAAGGACTCCTGGCGCGCCGTGACGGACGCCAGGGGCCGGGTCTTCGCGCTGCCCTGGGACAGCGGCCCGTGCGCCCTGTTCTACCGGCGCGACCTCTTCCGGCAGGCCGGCGTCGACCCGGCCGCCCTCGCCACCTGGGACGACTACCTCTCCGCCGGCACCGCCCTCAAGTCCGCCACCGGCAGGAAACTGCTCATCCTCGACGGCAAACGGGACAGCCTCTTCGCCCAGCTGCTCCAACAGCAGGGCCAAGCCTGGTTCGTGGACGGAAAGGTGGCCGTCGCCTCACCCGCCGCCGAACGCGCCCTCACCCTGCTGAAACAGCTGGTCGACCGCGACCTCGTCGACTTCGAGAACGGCTGGGACGGCCTGGTCTCCGGCACCCACGACGGCAAGGCCGCCACCACCCCCACCGCCGCCTGGTGGGACGGCACCCTCACCACCGAACTGGCCGACCTCAGCGGCAGGTTCGGCGTCGTACCGCTGCCCGCCTTCACCCCCGGCGGACCCCGCACCTCCAACAGCGGCGGCTCCACCCTCTGCGTCACCGCGCAGAGCCGGAACCCGGAGACCGCCTGGGCGTTCCTGTCCCACCTGCTCGCCGACAAGGCCAACCAGGCCTCGATGATGCAGCACGAAGGACTCTTCCCCGCCTTCCTCCCGGCCCTGGACGACCCCTGGTTCCAGCAGCCCGCCCCCTACTACGCGGGCCAGCCCGTCATGCGGCTGTTCGCCGACCTCACCCGCGCCATCCCCACCGTCGAGCGCACCGCCGACGACGCCAAGGCCGGCGACATCGTCACCACCGCCGTCAACCAGGTGCTGCACAACGGCGCCGACCCGGGCACCGTGCTGCGCTCCGCCGCCCGCCAGATCGCCGCCGCGACCGGCCGCCAGCCGGCCGCGTAGGAGCGGACGCCATGACCAGCAGCGTCCCCGTCCGCCTGCGCAAGCCGGACCGCGCAGCCGCCCCCGCGACCGCGACCGCCCGCCGCCGACGGCGCCCCCCGCACCGGGCGGCCTGGCTGTTCGCCGGGCCCACCGCCGCGCTCTTCACCGCCTTCTTCGCCTACCCGCTCGGCGCCAGCCTCTACCAGAGCTTCACCGCCCGACGCGACGGCGCCGACGTCTGGGTCGGCCTGGACCAGTACCGCCGGATGCTGCACGACCCGGCCTTCCTGCAGTCCCTGACCAACACCGGCCTGATCCTCGCCGTCCAGGTCCCGGTCATGATCGGACTGGCCCTGGTGCTCGCCGTCCTGCTCAACCAGTCCTGGCTGCGGTTCCGGGCCGGCTGGCGGGCGGTGTTCTTCCTGCCCGCGATCACCACCCTGGTCGCCTACGCCGTCGTCTTCCAGGTCCTGCTGCGCACCGACGGAGGCCTGGCCAACCAACTGCTCCAGTCGCTCGGCCTCGGCCCGGTCGACTGGCTGAACTCGCCGACCTGGGCCAGGATCTCGCTGATCGGCTCGGTCACCTGGCGCTGGACCGGCTACAACGCCGTCATCCTGCTCGCCGGCCTGCAGGCGATCGGCCGCGACCAGTACGAGGCCGCCGCCCTCGACGGCGCCGGAACCGTGCGCACCCACACCGGGGTGATCCTGCCGCAACTGCGGCCCGTCGTGCTGTTCTGCGTCGTCACCTCCACCATCGGCACCCTCCAACTCTTCGACGAGAACTACGTGCTGACCCGAGGCGGCCCCGGCGACGCGACCCTCACCCCGGTCGTCTACCTGTACAAGGTCGGCTTCCAGCAGCTCGACTTCGGCTACGCGGCCGCCATCGCCTGGACCGTGGTGCTGATCATCGCGGCCGTCTCGCTGCTCCAGTTCCGGCTCTACGGAAGGGAACGCCGCCGATGACCACGCCGCCGGAACGGCACGGAGGGCAGACGTCCCCCAGGCCGCCGGAACGGAACGGAGAACCACCCACGGCAGCACCGCCGGAACGGAACGAGAGGCCGACGGCCGGCCCGCGGCCGGCCACCCCGCTGCCCGCCCGCCTCGGCCGCGCCGCCGTCCTCGGCGCCCTCGCCCTCGGCGCCGTCGTCAGCCTGCTGCCCTTCGCCTGGATGCTGATCGCCGGAACCCACAGCAGCTCCGAACTCTTCCACTCCCCGCCGCCGTTCCTGCCCGGCGGGGAACTGCTGCGCAACCTGGCCCGCCTCCAGCAGAGCGTCGGTTTCGGCCGGGTGATGCTCAACAGCCTCGGCATCGCCGCCGTCCACACCGTGCTCAGCTCGCTGCTGTCCGCCATGTGCGGCTACGGGCTCGCCAAGTACCGCTTCCGCGGCCGCGGCCTTCTGCTCGGCCTGGTGCTGGCGACCATGATGATCCCGTTGCAGGTGCTGCTCGTCCCGCTGTTCCAGATGATGGCCGACCTCGGCTGGATCGACAGCTACCAGGCCGTCGTCCTGCCATTCCTCGCCAACTCCTTCGGCATCCTGCTGATGCGCCAGGGCTTCCTGGACTTCCCCGACGAACTGCTGGAGTCCGCCCGGATCGACGGCTCCGGCGAACTGCGCACCTTCTACCGGGTCGTCCTGCCGTGCGTGCGGCCGCAGTTGGGCGCGCTGATGATCTTCACCTTCATGGGGCAGTGGAACAGCTTCATCTGGCCGCTGCTGATGCTCGACACCCAGGACCGGTACACCGTGCCGGTCGCCCTCAACACCCTGACCGGACTGACCCACGTCGACCACTCCGGCCTGATGCTCGGCTCCCTCCTGGCCACCCTCCCGCTGATGCTGCTCTTCCTGCTCTTCCAGCGGCAGTTCGTGGCCGGCCTGCTGGGCGGAGCGCTGAAAGGATGACCGTGGACCGTCTCACCCGGGTGCCCGGCCTGCTGTACGGCGGGGACTGGAACCCCGAGCAGTGGCCCGAACCGGTGTGGGCCGAGGACGTGAAACTGATGGCCGAAGCCGGGGTCAACCTGGTCACGGTCGGCGTCTTCTCCTGGGCCCGCCTCCAACCCGACGCCCACCGCCGGGACTTCGGCTGGCTGGACCGCCTGCTCGACCTCGTCCACCGGCACGGCATCGCCGTCGACCTGGCCACCGCCACCGCCTCGCCGCCCGCCTGGCTGGTCCGGGCCCACCCCGAACTGCTGCCGGTCACCGCCGACGGCGTCCGGCTGGAGTTCGGCTCGCGCCAGCACTACTGCCCCTCCTCGACCGCCTACCGGGCCGCCGCCGTCCGGCTCACCCGGATGCTCGCCGAGCGCTACCGCGACCACCCGGCCCTCGCCCTGTGGCACATCCACAACGAGTACGGCGACCACGTCCAGGAGTGCTTCTGCCCCGCCTCCGCCGCCCACTTCCGCCAGTGGCTGCGCGAACGGCACGGCACGGTGCAGGAGTTGAACCGCTCCTGGGGTACCGCCTGCTGGTCCCAGGGCTACGGCTCCTTCGAGCAGATCGAGCCCCCGCGCACCGCGCCCGGCCCGGTCAACCCGACCCAGCTGCTGGACTGGCGCCGGTTCTGCTCGGACGCGCTGCTCGCCCTGCACCGCGCCGAGAAGGCCGTCCTCGACGAGGTCTCGCCCGGCGTGCCCGTCACCACCAACTTCATGTCGATGCTCAAGGCCCTCGACTACTGGGAGTGGAGCCGCCACGAGGACCTCGTCGCCGACGACGCCTACCCCGACCCGGCCGACCCCCGCGCCCACGTCAACGCCGCCATGAACTACGACCTGATGCGCTCCCTCAAGGGCGGCCGGCCCTGGCTGCTGATGGAACAGGCCCCCTCCGCCGTCAGCTGGCGGCCGGTCAACCTGCCCAAGCGCCCCGGCCTCTACCGCCTCTGGTCCCTGCAGGCCCTGGCCCGCGGCGCCGACGGCATCCTCCACTTCCAGTGGCGCGCCGCCTCCGCCGGCGCCGAGAAGTTCCACAGCGCCATGCTCCCGCACCGGGGCACCGCCTCGCGCGGCTGGCAGGAGACCGTTCGCTTCGGCGCCGAACTGCGCCGGCTCGGCGAACTCGCCGGCAGCCGGCTGCGCGGGCGCACGGCCGTGCTGCTCGACTGGGAGAGCTGGTGGGCCCTGGAACTGGACGACCACCCGTCCGCCCGGATGCGCTGGCTCGACCTGCTCCGCCCCTGGTACGCGGCCCTGTACGACCGCGGCGTCACCGTCGACTTCGTCCCGCCCACCGCGGACCTCGGCGGCTACCCGCTGGTGCTCGCCCCCAACCTCTACCTGCTCGACACCGCCACCGCCGACCGGCTCACCGCCCACGTCCGGGCCGGCGGCCACCTCGTCTGCGGCCCGTTCAGCGGCATCGCCGACCGGCACGACCACATCCACCCCGGCGGCCACCCCGGCCCGCTGCGGGACCTGCTCGGCCTCGTCGTCGACGAGCACTGGCCGATCCCGGACGGGACGCGCACCACCGTGACGCTCGACGGCGCCGAACTCCACGCCGCGCACTGGAGCGAGTGGATCGAGACCGAAGGCGCCGAGACCCTCGCCCGCTACACCTCCGGCGATCTGGCGGGCCTCCCGGCCGTCACCCGCCACCGGTACGGCACGGGGAGCGCCTGGTACCTCAGCTGCCACCTCGGCGCCGACCTCGGCCGGGTGCTCGACCTGCCGCTCGCCGAGGCCGGGGTGCACGCGGAACTGCCGGGCCTGCCGCCGGACGTCGAAGCCACCTGCCGCCACGGCGCCGACGGCACCCGGTACCTCTTCCTGCTCAACCACGGCCCGGTCGAACGCCGGGTGCCCCTCGCCGCGCCCGGCCCCGGCCCGTCCACCGGCCCCGGCCCGTCCACCCGTACCGACCGGAACACCGCCGCCGACCGGAACACCGCCGCCGACCTGCTCGCCGGCACCGACCTGCTCACCGGCACCGCCGTCGCCGCCGCCGTGACCCTGGCGCCGCTCGGCGCCGCCGTCCTCCGACTCCCCGCCGCCGAGGAGCGCCCGTGAACCCGCTGACCCGCCGCCGCCTCCTGGCCGGCTCCGCCGCCCTCGCCGCCGCCGGCACCCTCGTCCCGCCCGCCGTCCCGGCCGCGGCCGACACGCCCGACGACACCGCCGACCCCGCGGAGCCCCACCCAGCCGGGCCCGACGACCGCTACGCCGACGTCCTCGACCTGCACGGCACCCCCGCCCAGGCCTACCCGGGCGACCCGGACGGCACCAACCCGATCACCGTCTTCGCCGACCTCGGCGCCTGGCACGCCTACGCCCTGCCCCGCCCCACCGACCCGCCCGGCGGCTTCACCGGCCCGCTGTATGTCGCCCAGGAGTACCCCTGGTGGCTCAGCGACGGCCTCACCCGCCTCCACCTCACCGAACAGGGCCGCGCACTCGACCTCACCGCCGGCGGCCCGCCGCGCGGCACCTCGCTGCCCGGCCTGCTCCGCCTCTCCCACGACCTCGGCGACGGCCTCACCCTCACCCTGGAGCTGCGCTTCGCGGGCAACCGCACCGCCCTGCTCCGCGCCCGCCTCACCAACGGCGGGGCCGCCGCCCGCACCCTGCGCGCCGCCTGGACCGGCACCCTGCTGCGGCCCGCCACCGGCCCGCAGCGCAACGCGCCGCAGCTGGTGGCGGGCGGGCGCGGCGCGGAGGTCCGCTTCGCGCGCGTGCGGCAGACCTGGGACTACCTGACCGACGGCACCGAGCGCTTCGTCGTCCGCCACGCCCAGCCGGTCCGGGTCACCGTGAACGGCGACGGCCACCGCACCGACCTCGCCGACCCGGTACGGCTGGCGCCCGGGCGGACCCTCACCCTGGACTGGACCGAGAGCTACACCTTCACCGACGCCGAGCACGACCGGGCGGCGGCCGAGGCCGACGTCGCGCTGCGCGCCCCCGAGCGGGTCGCCGCGGCCGGCACCGCCCGCTGGGCCGGGTACGTCGCCCGCGCCACCGAGGGCGTCCCCGCCGCCCGCCGCCGCACCGCCGTGAAGTGCGTGCAGACGCTGGTCACCAATTGGCGCAGCCCCGCCGGGCGGATCCGGCACGACGCCGTCACGCCCACGCTGTCCTACAAGTGGTTCAGCGGGGTCTGGGCCTGGGACACCTGGAAGCAGGCCGTCGGCACCGCCGTCTTCGCGCCCGGCCTGGCCGCCGACCAGATCCGGTCGGTGTTCGACCACCAGGTCCCGCCCGGCTCCGCCGACCGCCCGCAGGACGCCGGGATGGTCCCGGACTGCGTCTTCTACAACGACCCGGGCACCGGCGGCGGCAACTGGAACGAGCGCAACTCCAAGCCCCCGCTGGCCGCCTGGGCGGTGTGGGAGGTCTACCGGCGCAGCGGCGACCGCGCCTTCCTGCGCGAGATGCTGCCCCGGCTGACCGCCTACCAGGACTGGTGGTACCGCACCCGGGACCACCACGGCGAGGGCCTGTGCGAGTACGGCGCGACCGTCGACCCGGCCAACGCCACCCCCGAGGACTGCCGGCAGGCGGCCGCCTGGGAGTCCGGCATGGACAACGCCCCGCGCTTCGACGCCGCCACCGTGGTGTCCAACCGGGACGCGGCCGGGACGCTGCTCGGCTGGTCGCTCACCCAGCGCTCGGTCGACCTCAACGCCCACCTGGCCGCCGACCACCGCCACCTGGCCGCGATCGCCGCCGAACTGGGCGACCGGGCCGGCGCCGAGCGGCTGCGCGCCCGGGCCGGGCGGATCGACGCCGCCGTGCGCGACACCATGTACGACCCGGTCGGCGGCTGGTTCCACGACACCGACCTGGCCACCGGCGCCCGGCTCACCGAGCGCGGCCGGGGCATCGAGGGCGTGCTCCCGCTCTGGTCCGGCAGCGCCACTGCCGCCCAGGCCCGTACGGTGCGGCGGCTGCTGCTCGACCCGGCGGAGTTCGGCACGCCGCTGCCCTTCCCGACGGTCGCCCGCAGCTCGGCGGCCTTCGACCCGGCCGGGTACTGGCGCGGGCTCGCCTGGCTCGACCAGACCTACTTCGCGGTCGAGGGCCTGCGCCGGTACGGCTGGGACGGGGACGCCCGCCGCACGGTCGAGCGGCTGCTGGCCACCGCCGCCGGGCTCGCCGGTGACGGTCCGCTGCGGGAGAACTACGACCCGCTGACGGGGGAGGGGCGCAACGCGACCAACTTCAGCTGGTCGGCGGCGCTGCTGCTGCCACTGCTGCGGGAGTGAGCGGCTTTGGCTCCGGGCCGTCCGACCGGGCATGATCGGGGCATGGTCGAACGAGTCATTGCAGCGTGTGACGGAGCAGCCAAGGGCAACCCGGGTCCGGCGGGCTGGGCGTACGTGGTGGCGGACGCCGCCGGGGTGCCCCAGCGCTGGGAGGCCGGGGCGCTCGGGCGCAGCACCAACAACGTGGGCGAACTGACGGCGCTGCAGCGGCTGCTGGCGGCGACCGACCCGGCCGCTCCGCTGGAGGTGCGGCTGGACAGCACCTACACCCGCGACTCGGTGACCAAGTGGCTGAAGGGCTGGAAGCGAAACGGCTGGAAGACGGCGGCCGGCAAGCCGGTCGCCAACCAGGAGCTGATCCAGTCGATCGACGCGCTGCTGGAGGGCCGGGACGTCACCTTCGTCTACGTCCCGGCCCACCAGGTGGACGGCGACCCGCTGAACGCCATCGCCGACAAGGCCGCCAGCGACGCCGCCCGCACCCAGCAGGACGCCGCCGGCACCGCCGCCGACCTCCCCGAGCCGGACCCGGCCGCCGCCGTCAAGCCCCGCACCACCCGGGGCGGCACCCGCGCCGCGGCCGGCGGCGGCACGTCCGGCGGCACCGGCGGCACCGCCGCGAAGCGCGGCTCCTCGGGCACCTCTCGCACCCTCGCCGCCCGCTACCCGGGGACCTGCCCGTGCAGCCGTCCGTACGCCAAGGGCGACAAGATCACCAAGGTCGGCAGCAGCTGGGGCCACCCGGAGTGCGTCGCCGCCCACGCCTGAGCCGGGCCCGCCTGACCAGGCCCCGCCCGGCCCGACCAGGCCCCGCCGAAACCGTTCACACCTGAGTCATCGGCCGCCGCGTGCCGTATGGATGGGTGGAGTTCCGGAGGAAGGTGAGCGCGGTGATCGTCTCGGAGACGGCGGAGTTCCACGTCGGGGACCAGGTGTGGGTCTACCGCGAGTCGTCCTACGCCGCGGTCGAGAGCGCCGTCGTCGAGGCCGTGCCGGAGGACCGGAGCCTGCGGCTGGTGTTCGCGGACGGTCGCCGTGGCCATCTGCGCTCGGGGCGGGTCGAGGTGCCGGCCCGTCGTTCCGGGCGGGTGGCGTAGAAACGGAACGCGACCGGCCGGCTGCGTGGTCGCGGCCGGCCGGCCGGTCGGTCGTGGTGGAGCGGTGGAGTGGTGCGGCGTCAGCTCGGCTGCGACAGCTCCTTGATGTCCTCGAAGCTCATGCCGAGCGCGTTGAACGCGCGGGCCTGGGACTCCGGGACGCCGAGCTTGGCGAGCTCCTTGAGCTGGGCGTCGGTGAGCGGGGCCGCGGCGGTGGCCGGGCCGTCCGCGGGGTCGAGGCCGCCACCGGGGCCGGCGGCGAGGCCGAGCACCGCCTTCATGAGGTCGGCGCTGGTGAGCTTCACCGCGCCGGCCGGGGCCTGGACGTCCGGGGCCGACTGGTTGAAGGCGAGCTTCACCGGGAAGTTGACGCCCGGCCTGGCCTTGCTCGCCAGCTGGGCGAGGTCGAAGGTGGCCGAGGAGAAGGCGCCGTTCTTCAGGTAGAGGTCGACGCCGACCTTGCGGTCCGGGACGTCGCTCGGCGCCTGGGCCGGGAACTTCTTGAACTGCTGCGGGAACTTGTCCGCTACCGGCTTGACGGCCTTGAACAGCTCGTCCACCAGCCGGCGGGCCGGGGCGCTCACCCAGATGTGCTCGGCGCCGTCCGTCTTGCCCTTGTCCTCGTACGTGACGGTGCGGCCGATCACGTCCTTGAGCGAGTTGAGGAGCTGCTTGGCGGCCTCCGGGTCGGCGGTGGGCGCGGCGCTCGGGGCGGCCTTCCCGCCGTCGTTCTTCTTCGCCTCGTCGGCGAGCTCCTGGAGGTCGAGCGAGACCCACTTGCCGGCCAGCGCGTCCTTGACCGCGCCCAGGTCCGCGGGCAGGTCCTTGCTGACGGCGTCCACCTCGGACGGGTCCTCGCCGATCAGCTTGACCAGGCCCTTGGCGTCGACGTGCAGGTAGCCCTTGGCGTCGACCTGGCGGTACTCCAGCAGCGCGGCGCCGCTGCGGTCGGAGAGCACGTAGGAGAGGCGCACCGACTTGTCGAGCGTCAGGTCCTTGTTCGCGGTCGAGCCCTTGGCCTCCTTGAAGGCCTCCAGCTCCTTGAGCGGCTTGTCCGCGGAGACCGCGACGGCGAGCGTGAGCCCGGACATCGCCTTGGCGCTCTTCTCGTCCACGCCGCCGTCGCCCTTGTCCGCGGTGGCCTTGGCGAAGGCGACGATCTGCTCCGGGGTGGCGTCGATGGAGAGCGCGAAGCCGGCCGACTTCCCGTCACCGACCTTGTCGAAGGCCTTGGACACCTTCTGGGCGGCGGAGAGCTGCTCGACGGTGCCGCAGGCGGCGAGGCCGGTGGCGAGGACGGATGCGGTGACGGCGACGGGCATCGCACCGCGGGCGGCCTTGCGGATGGCGGTGTTGATGGTGCAACTCCTGTGTGACTGGGCCCGGTCGGTGGACCGGAGCTTCCCTCCCCTGTGGCGTGCAGCGCCACAGCGTTCACACATCCGATCACACCATCGGCAAGCCGTCACACGATTATTTGGCACAGGCTTTAACCGATCCGGCGGAGAACAGCCGTGACGGCCTGCTACGTGTCCGGCTCGGCGAAGGCGGGAATGGGGCGGCGGAGGCCCGTCGACCATGCCGAACGATGGCAGAACCTTTGCCGGGAAAGGGTGTTCAGGGCCCGATCACCACCTGTTAGCCTCAGCCGATTTCCCGCCGGGCAAGGTCGGCGGACACGACGGGGTAAGAGGTACCGAAAGCATGGCAATACGCCGGGCGAAGCAGAAGGCCCAGGTCATCGAGAAGCTCTCGCAGGTGGCACCGCCGGGGGAGACCTTCATCGCGTGCGTGCATGTGGAGACCGGCCCCAGCCCGTGGCTCAACGCGGTGTTCGACGAGGTGCCGCTGCTCGGCCTGATCGTCGCACTGACCCGCCGGTTCTACTTCCTGACGCTCACCAACAGCTCGATCGTGGTCAACACGGCCAGCCGCTGGACCAACCGCCCCGGCGAGGTCGTCGCGGTCTTCCCGCGGCACGCCCTCCCGGTCAGCCGGGTCAAGCGGGCCTCGATCTGGAGCTCGATGTACCTGCAGCTGCCCAACGCCGCCAAGCCGACCCGCCTGAACATCCACCGCTACTGGCGCGCCGAACTGGACCAGCTGAGCACCGCCTTCCCGCCCGGGTCGATCGACCCGTCCTCGCAGCCGTTCGAGCTCGCGCCCAAGGGCATGCCGTACCCGGGTCAGCAGGGCCAGCCGTTCCCGCAGCAGCAGGCCTACCCGGCGCCGCCGGCGCAGCCGTACCCGCCGCAGCAGGGCCAGCCCTACCCGCCGCAACAGCCCTACCCGGCACAGCCGTACCCGCAGCAGCAGGCCTACCCGGCGCCGCCGGCGCAGCCGTACCCGCCCCAGCAGCCGTACCCGCCGCAGCCGGGCCAGCCGTACCCGCCGCAGCAGGGCCAGCCGTACCCGCCCCAGCAGCCGTACGGCGGCCAGCCGGGCCACCCCGCGCAGCGGTGACCCCGCCCCGGGCGGCCTGAAGGCGGCCTGAACACGTGTCGGCCCCGGCTCCCGCGAGGGAACCGGGGCCGATCGGCTTCGCCGACTACAGCTGCTGCAGGAAGACGACGACGAAGCCGACGGCGACGAGGACGAGCCCGAGGACCAGGCCCACCACGGTGGGCGTCAACCGGTCCCGGAACTGCTTCTCCGGGCGGATGCGCTGCGTCGCGTGGGTGCTGTACTCCCACCAGTTCACCACCTGCTGGAAGTTCACCCCGAAGTCGGCGGCCGGGTAGATCGCGCTGGTCTGAAGTCCCGGCAGCGAGCGGCGCCGCCCGTCGGTCAGGAAGATCCGCGCGGCGTGCGACGTCATGCCGTTGCCCTTGGTCTCCCGCACGTCGACCCAGCGGATGTCCTGCCACGGGTAGGTGCGGCCGCGCCCGATGCCCCAGCAGACGGTGACGCCGTCGGCGCCGACCCGGCTCCAGGACCGCCAGCCCACCGCGAAGCCCGCACCTCCGAGCACGAGCGTCCCGAGGACCAGCCAGAGCGTGGACAGGGCGCCCAACTTCATCCCGCCGAAGACGAGTTGGAGGGTGAGCACGGCGAGCAGGGGTACGAGATTCGACCACGAGGGCCGGAACAGGTCTTTCCCCCGGAAGATCAGTTCGTTCACACGGCGCACACTACGCCTGGGTTCGCGGGGTGGAGAAGGGGGGTGGGGCGTCGCCTGCGGCACCACCCGCCCCGGCGGGCGGACGCTCCGCCGGTCCCGCATCGCGCCGGTCAGCCCCCGTCGTAGTCGGTGGCGGCCAGGACGGCCAGGCGGCGGCGGTCGCGGGCGACCGTCAGCAGGGCGAAGTCCATGCCGTCCTGGTTGAACCAGTCGTTGGAAGCCTCGAAGGCGTACCAGTCGCACCCTCGGGCCCGCTCCGCCACCTCGGGGACCGGGGTTCCCTCGGGGGCGCCGACCAGGGCCGTCAGCGAGCGCCAGGCGGCCAGCCGGCCGTAGGCGCCGTACCACCACCCGTCGCTGTGGCCGCCACCGAGGGACGCCGCACCGAACAGGCGGGACCAGGCCTCCGCCGCCGAGCCCGGGACGACCGTCAGCCGGTCCGGTGCGGCCGGCACGTCCACCAGGCAGTCCAGCGGCAGCGCGGCCAGCAACGGGTGGACCGCCGGCCGCCCGGTGAGCGGCTCGTCGAGGAGGAAGACAGCCGACTCCACCCGCCCGTCGGATCGCCCCGCCCAGCGCTCCACCGCCGCGGTGAGGGCCGGCTCGTCGGGCCCCCGGTGCACCCCCGGCGCCGGGGCCGGTACCGCGGAGCCGACCGGCAGCGGCCTGCCGTCCGGCAGCCCGTACCGGACGCCGTACGCGGCGCCTCCGCGGGAGTACCGGGGCAGCCTCGGCTCGCCCTCCAACGGCATCAGCGACCAGGGCAGCAGGGCGAGCGGGTGCCCGGCCCAGGAGGGCGAGGACTCCGCCCAGGCCACCGCCTCGGGCAGCTCGGCGATCGGTGCGCCCCGGAGCGCCGACTCCTGGACCAGGCAGGCCCGCAGCTCGTCCGGGGCGTCGTCGTGCGCCCGGCCGGGCGCGTACAGCACCGCCAGGTCCGCGGTGCTCTGGTGGGCGGCCAGTACGGCGGCCGCCCGGCGGACCGACCGTCCGGTGCGCGGGCCGTCGGAGAGGCCGAGCCGCACCGCGTGCGCCACGTTCTCCCGCCCGGGCGTGGTGACGAGGTCCCAGAGGATCCGGTCGAACAGGTACCGGTGCTCGGCGCCCTCCCGGCCGGAGCCGTAGCGGGCGTTCAGCGCGGCCGCGACGTCGGCCAGGTAGCCGGTGTCCCCGCGCCCGAGGTGCTCGTCGAGGAGCCGGCAGACGTCCCCCACGAACTCCCGGCCGGCCAGTCCGTCGACGAGCCGCTCGATCTTCTCCGTCATGCGGGTGAGCCTACGGGCCTGTGGGGTGGGCCCACGGTGCCGGACGGAACGAACCGCTGCCGACGTCTTGTCAGGCGGCCCGGCCCTCCCTACCGTCGAGTGGCGAAACTGACAGACCGTCTCACAAGACGTCGTGCCACCCCGTGAAGGAGCGACGATGCCCAGGACAGGTCCCCGGCGCCGGTTCGGCGCCCGCCCCCTCTGCACGCTCGTGGCGGCCCTCGGCCTGCTCGCCCCGGCCGCCGCCACCGGAACCAGCGCCGCCGCCGCACCGGCCCTGCGGGAGGTGATGTTCGTCGGCAACAACTGGGACGGCACCGCCGACGTGATCGAGTCCTCCGGCGCCCTCACCAAGGTCGGGCGGATCGATGTCATCCCCGACAAGGACCAGCGGCTCGCCGAGATCTACCTCGACCCCGTGAAGCTGGCCTTCTTCCTCGGGGTGCGGCTCGGCCCCGGCGAGGGCCACGACCAGTTCGTCGACGACATGTACAGCACGCCGGACGGCACCGCTGTGGTCGTCTCCCGGCCCAGCTTCGCCGACGTGGTCTCCCTGGACCTCGCCACCGGCCGGATCAACTGGCGCTTTCCGGTGGCGGGTTACCGCGCCGACCACATGGCGCTCTCGCCCGACGGCACCCGGGTGGCGGTCTCCGCCTCCACCGCGAACACGGTCCACCTCCTGGACGTCCGCACCGGCGCCGAGCTCGGCTCGTTCCACACCGGGGACAAGCCGCACGAGAACATCTTCACCGACGGCGGCCGGCAGCTGTGGAACATGTCCATCGGCAACGTCGAGACCGCCCTGGACGCGCCGTGGCTGGACTGGACGAAGGGCGACCGGCACATCACCGTCGTCGACGCGGCCACCCTGGCCCCGGTCCGCGTGATCGACATGCGCAAGCGCCTCGACGACGCCGGGCTCGGCGGCCTGTCCAACGCCGTCCGGCCCGCCGTCTTCTCCCCGGACGGGACCCGGCTCTACTTCCAGGTGTCGTTCTTCAACGGCTTCCTGGAGTACGACGTGGCGGCCGACCGGATCACCCGGGTGAAGACCCTGCCCGTCGGCCCGGCCGCCGGCACGGACCGCACCACCTGGCCCAACGACTCCCGCCACCACGGCCTGTCGATGAGTCCGTCCGGCGACCGGATCTGCGTCGCCGGCACGGTGGACGACTACGCGACGGTGGTCGACCGCGCCACCCTCCAGGAGGGGCCGCTGGTGCCCGCGTCCAAGCCGTACTGGGCGACGGTGAGCGGCGACGGCAGGTCCTGCCTGATCTCGGAGAGCGGCGCCGACCGGGTCACCGCGATCGACTTCGCGACCGGGCTCAGGACCGTCTCGGTCGCGGTCGGCCGGCACCCGCAACGGGTCCGGCTCGGCCACGTGCCCACCGGCTGGACCGGCCCCACGACGAGGTAGCCCCGCACGGACCGGGTGCCGCCGGTGGTTCCCGGCCTCCGAATACGCCGCCGGCACCCGACAGGCCTGCGCCGCCCAGCCACCCGGCCGGGTGCGCGGGCGCCGGGTGCGTGGGCGGCGTGTCGGAGAGTTGGCGGAATCGTGTCCCTCACAACGGCGGCCCCGTTGACCGCCGGCCCGCCGGAGGGTTGGCTCGGCCCGGAGCGGCCGCGCGGGGGCGGGAGGCGGGGCGGCCCGGCCGAAGGGGAGGAAACGTCATGAAGACCACGACGGTACGGGCGGTCTGCGTCCTGGCGGCCACGCTGCTGGCGGGCACCGCGGCGCCGGCCGCGCAGGCGCAGCCCGCCCCCGTGCGGGACGACACCGTGCGGGTGAACGTCGCGCCGGACGGCACGCCTGCCGACGACTGGTCCGAGCCGCTCGGACTGAGCGCCGACGGCCGCTACGCCCTCTTCACCTCGCTGGCCTCGAACCTGGTGCCCGGCGACACCAACCGCCTGTACGACGTCTTCGTCCGCGACCTGTGGACCCGGCGCACCGAGCGGGTCAGCCTCGCCGACGACGGGGCGCAGCTGGACGGTTCGACCGTCCAGGCCGCGATCAGTGCCGACGGGCGGTACGTCGCCTTCAGCAGCGACGCCCGGAACGCCGTCCCGGGGCAGCCCGGCAGCGGCCGCACCGACGTCTACGTCCACGACCGCAGCACCGGCCGCACCGAGCGGCTCACCGCCGGCAGCGGCGTCGGCAACTCGCTCGGGCCGGTGATCAGCGCCGACGGCCGCTACGTCGCCTACTCCTCGGACCGCGCCGACCTCGCCCCCGGGGCCGGCCCCGGCACGGCGAACATCTACCTCACCGACCGGTCGACCGGCAGCACCCGGCTGGTCACCACCGGCCACGACGGCGCCCCCGCCGACGGCAGCTCGGTCGAGCCGTCCCTCAGCGCCGACGGCCTGACCGTCGCCTTCCGCTCGAAGGCGGCCAACCTGCTGGCGCCCGGGTCGTCCCCGGTGCAGGCCGCGCCCGTGCCCGCTCCGGCGAAGCCCGCGCCGTCCCGGCAGCTCTTCCCGCTCTACGCGTACGACGCGCGCACCGGCCGGATCCAGGGCGCGAGCATCGACGCGGGCGGCACCCTGCGTGACGCGGTGCGCCAGGCCCGGCTGAGCCCCGACGGGCGGTTCGCGCTGTTCCGGGTGTTCCAGCCGGACCAGGGCGCCACCCGGGTCGCCCTCTACGCCCGGGACCTGCGCGCGGGCACGGTCACCGAGGTGGCCGCCGACGGCACCCAGCCGGCCGTCATGACGGCCGACGACCGCTGGGTCTACTTCGCCTCGGACGTCGGCACCCTGGTGCCCGGCGACACCAACGGCGTCGCGGACGTCTTCCGCCGCGACCTGTGGACCGGCCGGGTGGAGCGCGTCGGCACCGCGGCCGGCCCGTCCTCCTCACCCGCCGTGGACGCGTTCGGCACCACCCTGGTGTTCGGCGCCCTGGACGGTGGCCGTCAGGACGTCCTCGCCCGCCACCTGCCGCTGTTCTGACCGACCCCCGCCGTCGGCTCCCGGAGGGTGCGGCGCGCCGCGACCAGGGTGAGCAGGCCCCACAGGACGGCGGCCGCGGCGCTGACCCAGACGCCGCTGCCGCGGAAGGCGAGGTCGTCGTCCAACGGGGCCGGCGGGGCCCAGCCCTGCGGGTCGACCAGCACGTTCATGGTGGTGCCGACGTCGGACCTGCCCGAGCAGCCGAAGCCGCCGACCGTGCCGTGCGGCAGCGGCTGCCCGTCGGCGCGGCGGATGTCGCAGACCCAGCTCACCCGCCCGCTGCGGTCCTTGGAGCTGTGGGCGCCGGTGACCACGACCGCGGTCTCCACCCCGCGGTGGGCGGTGATCTGCGCGCGGATGCTCGCCGTCGGAAGCACCATCAGCAGCACACCGAGCAGGACGGCCGGCCAGATCACCCAGCCGCGCGCCCGGATGAATCCCAGCCCGATGACGCCGGCGGTGAACGCCAGGAACGCGGGGATCGTGCAGAGGACCTGGTAGTCCGGGTCGGTGGCGATCGCCAGCAGGCCGATCACCGGCACCGGGGTGAATCCCACCAGCCACGCCGTGCGGCGGACGGCCCGGGGCGACAGTTCCGGCACCGGGCGTCTGCGGACCCGCTTGGGCGGCGGGACCACCCCCGGGGCGAGCGGTCGCTTCTGCTTCTTCTTCCTGCCTGTCATGGAGCCCCCGTTCGGTCGTGCCTGGTGCGGTGCCCGGTTCCGTGCTGCCTGCCTGCCGCCGTGCAGGCGGCCGGGCGCGCCCGTTCCCGTGCCTGCGCCAGTGTGACCTCAGCCCCGGCCGCCCGGAAGGGCGGGTGCCGGACCGCCGAACCCGGTGAGCCTCCGTCAGGCCGTTCGTACAGGAGTTACCGACGAGTTCATCAGGCGCTCGTCCGACGTCTTGCGGACCGTGCCGACGGGCACGTCGGATACACGACGTCCCGCCACCCGGCGGGTCCACGACACGCCCCACGGAGCCCAGATGCCGCTGCCGTCCGTCCGCCGTGCCCTCGCCGTCGGCGCCGCCGCCACCGTGATCGCTGCACTCGGCGCGGCCCCCCAGGTCGTCCGGGTGCACAGCGCGCCCTGGACGGTGAGCAGCTGGGGCAAGAGCTACACCTACACCGACCTCTCCGACCACTACCCGCTCGCCGCGCACTGACGCACCGCCGGTACGGGACCGGACCGCCGGGCGCGGGCACTGTCCGGGGGTGCGTCAGTGGACGTGGTGTGGGATGCGTCACCGTCACGCCCCGGAGGCGGTTCGGCCCCTTACGATCCTGAACGCCGAGGTCAGGCGCCGTCGTACCCCGACGGCGCCCGCTCGGTGTCCAGCGATCGGCCCGAGGAGAAGCGCACGTGTCCACCCCCACCACCGCGCCCGACAGCTACTACCAGCGCACCGGCGAGAACCGCTACAAGCCCACCGCCCAGGCCCAGGGCGCCTGGCACCCCGACGAGCAGCACTTCAGCCCGCTCGGCGGCCTGATCGTCCACGCGATCGACCGGTACCGGGCGGACCGCCCCGGCAACGGCCTCGCGCTGGCCCGGATCAGCTTCGACATACTCGGCCTGATCGCCCTCGACGAGGTCGAGGTCACGGTGGAGACCGTGCGGCCCGGTCGCACCATCGAGCTGGTCGAGGCCACCGTGGTGATCGGGGAGCGCGCCGTCGTCCGGGCCCGCGCGTGGTTCCTCGCCGAACTCGACACCACGGCCGTCGCCGGGACGCACGAGGAGCGGCTGCCCGCGCCCGAGGAGTTCGAGCCCTGGGCGATGAGCGGGATGTGGGGCGGCGGCTACATCTCCTCGATCGACGTCCGCCACCGGGCCACCGCCCCGGGCCGCGCCGCCGCCTGGATCTCCACCCCGGTCGAGCTGGTCGCCGGGGAGGCCGGCAGCCCGCACGCCTCCTTCGTCGCCCTGGTGGACACCGCCAACGGCATCGCCGCCCGGCAGGATCCGACCGAGTGGATGTTCCCCAACACCGATCTGACGATCCACTTCTTCCGCCGTCCCGAGGGCCGCTGGACCGGTCTGGACACCACCGTCAGCTTCGGCCCGGCCGGCCACGGCGTCACCAGTACCGTCCTGCACGACGAACTGGGCCCGCTGGGCCGCGCCGAGCAGATCCTCACCGTCCGGCCCCAGAGCGGGAGTTGACGTCCGGATCCGTCGAGCGGATCGAGGGCGCCGGGCCGGCCGCGCAGGCGCTCGGCCGCTGACCCGACGGGAGCCCGGCGGCGCCACCGCGAGGGGCGGCGCCGTCGGGGCGGGCGCCCGGACTCGCCCGCCCGGGCTCACGCGGGCGGGCTCAGCCGGGCAGTGAGTCCATGAAGGAGCTGACGGAGAAGACCGCCTTGCCCGGACCGGCCGGTCCGTAGCCGGGCGGGGAGGAGAGGCCGAACTCCTCCAGGGTCGCGCGGTAGGTCTGCAGCAGCCGGATGTGGTACTCCAGCGGCGCGCCCTGCGGGTTGGCCTTTCCGAGCGGGGTGGTGGGCTCGGGGCACCAGGTGGTGAAGCGCGGGACCACGCCGTGGGACATGAAGTAGCGCAGGCCCTCCTCGGTGGAGGCGATCGCCTCGTCCACGGTGGTGAAGCCGAAGGGTTCGGCCATCTCCACGCCCGCGACGAAGTTGGGGATCACGTTCTCCGGGCCGAACACCTCGGTGGAGTCGAGGATCCGGCGGTGCCACTCGTCGCGGCCGACGTAGCGCTCCTTGCCCGGGCAGTAGAGCTCGAAGAGCCGCTTGTCCCACACCTCGAAGTTGGGGTGGTAGATCCGCACGCCGTAGTCGTGGAAGCGCTGGACGTCCTCGCGCGGCAGCGCCTGCGCCACGACCTTGCCGATCCACCGCCCCGGGAAGCGTTCCTCGATGGCCTTGGCGTACCGGCCGTAGAAGTCGGCCTCGTCCCGGCCGCCGACCTGTGAGGTGATCGCCCCGCCGGTGAGGGTGTACGCCTGGGAGGTGCGGGCGGTGTCGTACCGGTCGATCAGCGCCAGCGCCTCCAGCACCTCCTCGACCGGCTTGACCCCGGTGTACGGGCGGCCGGCGGCCTTGTGCTGGCGCCAGTTGTGGTTGATGTCGCAGTACTGGCACTCCTCCTTGGCGCCGAAGTACTGGCAGACCCGGAACACCGTGAGGTAGATCAGGTAACCCCACTGGATGGTCGGGGCGACCTCCATCACGGACTTCCCGTTGGCGAGCGTGTGCCGGTAGTAGTCGGGCATCGGCGGAAGGCCGACGTCGGCGATCCGCGAACCGTCCAGGTAGAGGCCGAGCGTCCCGTCCTCGTCGGCACCGACCCGGTACGGCGAGTCCGGGTTGACCCGCACCGACACCACCGTGCGGCGCAGCCCGTACGGCCCGCCGGTCAGCACGACCTCCTCCGGCGGCCGGTTGAGCGCGGCGGCACCCAGTTCGGGCAGGGTGCGGTGGTCGAAGGAGAAGATGAAGTACGACTTGGGCTTGACCTCACCGCCCCCGTCGGCGCCCGCGCTGCCGCTGAGCGCGGACTCGTCGAAGGCCATGCCGCCGCGCAGCAGGTCCTCCTTGATCACCGCCTCCCGGGGCACGTCGGGATAGCGCTCCATGAGCCCCTCGACGAGTGCGGTACGGCTGTGGGCCTGGCTCTCCATGCGCTGGTCTTCCTTCCTGGCCCCGATCCTCCACGGCGCCGTGCCCATTGTTCTTCCCCTTACGCGGTCGGCCGCGCACCGGTCGCCCGGGGAAGATCCATCCGGGCGGCGCCGGCGGGTCATTCGCCGTCGAACGGCCGCCGTCGGAAGGGCGAGGTGTGCCCGACGCGAGCGGGACACGACGGTGGGCGCCGGGTTGACGCGGTGCGCGGGCGGGTCGGGCCCGACGGTCCGGTTCCGGGGCGTCGGGGCGCGGGACGGACCGATGCATGACAGGGGCGTCCTCGAACGCCGGCAGCACGAACGTTCACCCTATCGGGTGTAGAAGATCGTCCGGTGCGTTCCGGAACGCACCTGCGCGCCTACGGTTGGGAACCGAGTCGGACGGGCCCCGGCGCCCGGAGTCCCACGGCCCGGAGTTCCCTTCCCGGCAAGCCGTATGACGGTCCGTCATATCGTGCGATCCTTCCCAGAGGAGGCTTCATGCCCCTGCGTGTCAGACCGGACTCCCCACCCGGGCCCGCCACCACGGCGGTGGGCTCATGAGCTCCCCGGCGATCGAGCGGATCCTGCGCGGACCTACCGGACTGGGCACCGCCGGGCTGCAGTTGAGGCCGGAGGCTACGGTGCCGGAGGCCGTGACGCCGGAGCCCCCGGCGCTGCGGGCCGTGACACCGGAGGTCGAGGTGCCCGGCGCCCGGACGGCCGAGGCGCTCAGGCTCGAGGTCGCGGCACCCGAGGTCGCGGCACCCGAGGTCGCGGCACCCGAGGTCGCGGCACCCGAGGTCGCGGCACCCGAGCTGCCGGTCCCCGGGGTCTCGACTGCGGAGGCCCCGGTGTCCGAGGCGGTGGTGCCCGACTCGGTGGTGCCCGACGTCCGGGTGCCCGACGCCCGCGACCTGCCCGGTCCGGCCCTGCAGGTCCCCGCCCTGCACGTCCCCGCCCTGCCCGGGCTGTCCGGTCCGGCCGTCCCCGGGGCGGCTGCGGCCGCCGAGGCACCGAGCGGCGGCAAGCCCAGGGCCGGCGACCCGATCCCCGGTCTCTACCACCACCCGATCGCCGAGCCCGACCCGGCCCGGGTGGAGGCGCTCAGCCTGAGGATCAAGGCCTGGGCGATCGACGAGATCGAGCTCTACCCGCCGGAGTGGGAGAAGGACTTCGACGGGTTCTCCACCGGGCGCTACATGGTGGCCTGCCACCCCGACGCGCCCAGCGTCGACCACCTGATGCTCGCGGCCCGCCTGATGGTGGCCGAGAACGCGGTGGACGACTGCTACTGCGAGGACCTCGGCGGATCGCCGGTCGGCCTGGGCAGCCGCCTGCTGCTCGCGCACACCGCGCTCGACCCGCTGCACACCACGCCGGAGTACCACCCGGCCTGGGAGGCGTCGCTGTCCGAGGACCCGCCCCGCCGGGCGTACCACTCGGCGATGCAGTACTTCACCCACGCCTCCACGCCCTCCCAGTCGGACCGCTTCCGGCACGACATGGCGCGGCTGCACATGGGGTACCTGGCCGAGGCCGCCTGGGACGAGACCGACCACGTCCCGGAGGTGTGGGAGTACCTGGCCATGCGCCAGTTCAACAACTTCCGCCCCTGTCCGACGATCACGGACACCGTGGGCGGCTACGAGCTGCCCGCCGACCTGCACGCGCTGCCCGCCATGCAACGGGTGATCGCGCTGGCCGGCAACGCCACCACGATCGTCAACGACCTGTACTCGTACACCAAGGAGCTGTCCAGCCCCGGACTGCACCTGAACCTGCCCGTGGTGATCTCCGAACGCGAGGGCGTCCCGCGCAAGGAGGGCTACCTGAAGGCCGTCGAGGTCCACAACGACCTGATGCGCGCCTTCGAGGCCGAGGCGGCCGCGCTGGCCGTCGCCTGCCCGGTGCCGGCACTCGTACGGTTCCTGCGCGGCGTGGCCGCATGGGTCGACGGCAACCACTACTGGCACCGGACCAACACCTACCGGTACACCCTGCCCGACTTCTGGTGACCGCCCCGCCGGCGCCACCCGTTTCCCGTTGACCATCCGTAAGAACCCTGGAGTTGACCCATGTCCCTGACCGACGACCTCACCACGTCCGGCACCATCCCGGGCCCCGCGACTCCGTACCAGGGTGACATCGCACGCTACTGGGACCACGAGGCTCGCCCGGTGAACCTTCGTCTGGGCGATGTCGACGGCCTCTACCACCACCACTACGGCATCGGCGAGATCGACCGCGCCGCGATCGGCGACCCGGCCGACAGCGAGCGGGAGAAGAAGGTGATCGCCGAGCTGCACCGCCTGGAGTCCGCCCAGGCCGACGTGCTGCTCGACCACCTCGGTGACATCCCGGCCGACGGCACCCTGGTCGACGCCGGCTGCGGCCGCGGCGGTTCGATGGTGATGGCCCACCAGCGCTTCGGCTGCCGGGTCGAGGGCCTGACCCTCTCCACCCAGCAGGCCGACTTCGGCAACAAGCGCGCGGCCGAGCTCGGCATCGGCGACTTCGTCCGGTCCCGCGTCGCCAACATGCTGGCAATGCCCGTCGAGACCGGGACGGTCGCGGGCTCCTGGAACAACGAGTCCAGCATGTACGTCGACCTGCACGACCTGATGGCCGAGCACTCCCGGGTGCTCAGCGTCGGCGGCCGCTACGTGACCATTACCGGCTGCTGGAACCCGCGCTACGGCCAGCCGTCGAAGTGGGTCTCGCAGATCAACGCCCACTTCGAGTGCAACATCCACTCCCGTCGCGAGTACCTGCGGGCGATGGCCGACAACCGCCTGGTGCCCCAGGCCGTCATCGACCTGACCCCGGACACCCTGCCGTACTGGGAGCTGCGGAACACCACCTCGCTGGTCACCGGCATCGAGGAGGCGTTCATCGAGTCCTACAAGGACGGCTCGTTCCAGTACGTGCTGATCGCGGCCGACCGGGTCTGATCCGGGTCCGCTCCGGGACCGATCCGGGACCGATCCGGGACCGATCCGTTCCGTGCCCGGAACCGCCGGTACGGCTCGACGGTGGCCTCCGCGCGCATGCGGGGAGGCCACCGTCGTGTGCGCGCGGGCCCCGCTACGGCCGGGTGAAGGTGAGGTGCGTGACGCCGCTCGGACTGGCCACCGCCTCGGTGCGGAACCGCTGTTCGAGCCCTTCGAGACCGGTCCAGAGCGACTCGCCCCGGCCGAGGAGGATCGGCACCACGACCACGTGCAGGTGGTCGACCAAGTCGGCCTCCAGGAAGGCCCGGACGGTGCGCGGGCCGCCACCGATCCGCACGTCCCCGCCGCCGGCCGCCTCGCGGGCCTGCCGCAGTGCCTCCTCCGGCGTGGCGTCGATGAAGTGGAAGGTCGTGCCGCCCTCCATCTCCAGCGTCGGGCGCGGGTGGTGGGTGAGGACGAAGACGGGGGTGTGGAACGGCGGGTTGGGGCCCCACCAGCCCTTCCACTCCTCGTCCTGCCAGGGGCCGCGCTGGGGGCCGAACTTGTGACGGCCCATGATCTCCGCCCCGATGCCGTCGCCCCAGGTGCGGGCCATCGCGTCGTCCACGCCGGTGTCGCCGCCCTCCTTGCCCTGCATCCGCCGGAACGTCCGGGTGCCGAAGAACCAGCCGTGCAGCCGGTGGCCCGCGTGGCCGAACGGCGCGTCGAGGCTCTGCCCCTCGCCGGTGCCGTAGCCGTCGAGGGAGATCGAGAAGTTGTGGACCCGGACCAGGGACATCGGCTTCCTCCGCCGTTCGGCGCCTCGGTGCGGGCTGGCCCGCACCCTGTTCGCGGGCCCACGCTAACCTGCGGGCCCGGTGTCCTGAGGCTCCGTCACCGTGCCTGGCGTGGCGTGGGCAGCGGTCCGTGCGTGCGGGGGCGTCCGGGCCGGCCCGTGCGGGCCGGGCCCGAGTGCCGGATGTGGACGAAGGGGAGGGGACCGGGGGAGAAGCAGTGCACCCGTCACGCTATTGTCGTGCCTTCTTCATGCGAAGCACGCCCGGGTCGGCGATGCTTCGTCGGGCCGCCCGGAGGTGGGCGGCCCGCACGTTCCGAACCTCGGGGGGTTCCCATGACCATGCGCCGTACCCTGTCCGGATTCCTCGCGACCGGCCTGCTCGCCGGTGCGGCCGCGCTGTTCGCGACCGCCCCGGCGGACGCCGCCCCGAGCCGCACGGGCGACCTGCCGTTCGGCTCGGCCACCACCGTCGGCCTGCACAACACCTACGACCCGGCCGCCTTCCCGTACCTGGCCCAGGGGTTGGACACCGGCACCGGGATGATCGAGCTGGACCTCTGGCCGAACGTCGTCACCAAGGAGTGGAAGGTCAGCCACTCCAACCCGCTCGGCAACGGCAACAACTGCACCGCCGCGACCACCCCCGCCCAGCTCTACGGCGGCGGCACCGACAAGAACCTGGAGAACTGCCTGGACGACGTCCGGGTCTGGCTCGCCGCGCACCCGGCGGCCGGGCCGCTGGTCGTCAAGCTGGAGCTCAAGCCCGGCTTCTCCGCCAACCTCGGGATGGGCCCCGACCAGCTGGACGCGCTGATCGCCCAGCACCTCGGGTCCGCCGTGCTGCGCCCCGCCGACCTGCTGGCCAAGCCCGGCGGCGGCTCCTATCCGAGCCTGGACGCAGCGGTGCGGGCGGGCAACTGGCCGAGCCGCTCGGCGCTCGCCGGGAAGGTGCTGCTTTACGCGATCCCGGGAACGGTCGAGTTGGGCAACCCCTTCGACACCCTGCACACCGACGTCGAGTACGGGCGGCACCTGCGCGACCTGGCGGCGGCGGGCCGGATCGGCCAGGCCCAGGTGTTCCCGTCCGTGCTGGGCGCCGCGGCGGGCGACCCGCGCGGCCGGTACACCGGAGCGGACGCCTCGATCCGGCCGTGGTTCGTCGTCTTCGACGGTGACGCCGCGACCTACCTCAACGGCATCGACACGTCCTGGTACGACGCCGCGCACTACCTGTTGGTGATGACCGACGCCCACAAGGTCGCGCCGGAGATCAGCGGCACCGACCCGACGGCCGACCAGGCGCGGTCCCGGGCCCAGCAGTTGGCGAAGGCGCACGCGAGCATCGTGTCGAGCGACTGGCGCAAGGTGACGGCCGTGCAGTCCCTGGTGCTGCCGCGCGGCTGACGCCCGGACGGCGGCGGGCCGGCCCGGCCCGCTGCCCCGCCGTCCTGCGGCCGTCTCCGCCTCGCGGGTGGCAGTCGGCACCGGCGGTGACCGACCAGGTCACGTCGCCTGTGAGTACGTCGAGTTGACCCCGGATGAAGAGTTGGATCAGGGCTTCCGGGCGGCCCGGACCGTCGCCATGCTGGTTGTCATGACCCGAACTCTACGCGCGTGGAAGACCCGCGTCGCCGCCACCGCCACCGTTGCCCTGGTCACCCTCGCGCCGATCGCCGTCGCCACCGAGGCGCATGCCGCGGTGAGCGGCTCGGTGTGCAAGTCCGCGCTGCCCTCCCAGGCCCGCACCACCCTGAACCTGATCGCCTCCGGCGGCCCGTTCCCGTACAGCCAGGACGGCGTCGTCTTCCGGAATCGGGAGCGCGTGCTGCCCTCCCAGTCGACCGGCTACTACCACGAGTACACCGTGGTGACTCCGGGCTCCCCGACCCGCGGCACCCGCCGGATCATCACCGGCAAGCAGTACCACGAGGACTACTACACCGCCGACCACTACGTGACGTTCCGCAAGGTCGACTTCGGCTGCTGACCCGGCCCGACACACCACTTCCTCAGGGCCCCGGCGCCGCACCCCCGCGCCGGGGCCTGCGGCGTGCCCGCGATAGCGTCGGCCCCGCACCGTCCGACTCCCTGGGAGGTTCCCGTGCCACAGATCCTGGTCGACCACTCGGCCGAACTCGACCTCGACCGGGCGGCCCTGGCCGACGAGGTCCACCGGGCGATCACCGGCGTCATCGACACCACCGTGGCCGACTGCAAGACCGTCTTCCGCCCCGCCGGCCACCACCGGGTCGGCGACGGCACCACCGGCGAGGCCGTCGTCCTGGTCGAGGTCAAGATCCTGGCCGGCCGCAGCGCCGAACAGCGCGCCGAACTGACCGACCGGGTGCTCGCCGTCCTGCGCTCCGCGATCGGCGTGCCCGCCGCCATCGGCGTCCAGGTCACCGAACTCGACCGCGACACCTACCGGTTCGTCCACCACGCCGGGCACTGACCGGCGGGCGGAAGCACAGCGGTCCCGTGTGCCCGGCCGGGAAGCCGGACACGCGGGACCGCTGTCGTCCGGGCGGGGATCAGTCCGTCGGGCAGTGCGTTCCCGCCGCCGGAACGGTGCCGTCCAGCAGGAAGGCGTCGACCGAGGCGCGGACGCACTTGCTCGCGCCGTACGCGGTGTGGCCCTCGCCGTCGCGGGTGAGCAGGACGGCGTTGCCGAGCTCGGCGGTGAGCTTCTCGGCCCACGCGTACGGGGTGGCCGGGTCGCCGGTGGTGCCGACCACGATGATCGGCGCGGTGGCGGTGGACGTGATGACGTGCGGCTTCTCGGTGGCGCGGAACGGCCAGATCCGGCAGTCCGGGTCGAAGAGCGCCGAGAGCGGGTCGTGCTTGCTGACCAGCGGGGCCTTGGCGGCGAGGTCGGTGAGTGCCGCCTGCAGCTGCTCGCCGGCCGGGGCGTCGGTGGCGCCGTCGGCGCAGTGGATGGCGGTGTAGGCGTCGGCCGAGGCCTCGTAGTGGCCGTCCTTGTCACGCCCGTTGTAGCTGTCGGCCAGCGTGAGCAGGTCGTCGGCCTTGCCGCGCGCCATCGCCCAGCCGAGGGCGTTGCGCAGCCCGCTCCAGGCCTTCTCGCCGCCGTAGAGTCGGCTGATCACACCGGTCCAGGCCGCGCTGGAGGTCAGGGTGCGGCCCTTGGAGGACTTCAGCGGCTTGTCCTTGAGCCCGTCGAGGAAGTCGGCGAGCTTCTGCGGGGCACGGCCGGCGTCGGTGCCGAGCGGGCACGGGTTCTTGGTGACGCAGTCGGCGGCGAAGGCCTTCAGGGCGCGTTCGAAGCCGGCCTGCTGCTCGATGTTGTGCTGCACCAGGGAGAAGGAGGGCGAGGTGGCGCCGTCGAGGACGAGCCGGCCGACCCGGTCCGGGAACTCCTCGGCGTACAGCGAGCCGAGGTAGGTGCCGTAGGACATCCCGAGGTAGCTGAGCTTCTGGTCGCCGAGGGCGGCCCGCAGTACGTCCATGTCCCGGGCGGTGTTGCGGGTGCCGACGAAGGGGAGGACCTGGGCGTACTTGGCCTGGCAGGCGTCGGCCAGTTGCTTGCCGTGGTCGTCGCCGGGCGCGTCGGTGTTGAGCCAGCCGTCCCGGGCCTGGTCGTCGAGGCACTTGAGCGGGCTGGTGCCGGCCACGCCGCGAGGGTCGAAGCCGACGATGTCGTACCGGTCGTGGACCGGGCCGTCGAAGTCCTTCGGACTGTAGGTGACCATCTGGACGCCGGAGCCGCCCGGGCCGCCGGGGTTGAGCAGCAGGGAGCCGATCCGCTGGTCGGCCTTGGTGGCGGGGTTGCGCACCACGGCGACGTCCAGCGCTCCGGTGGCCGGGGCGGTGTAGTCGAGCGGCACCTTGAGGGAGGCGCACTGCAGGGCCGAGGTGTCGGCGTCGTTCTGCGGGTCCTTCGGGCAGGCGGCCCAGGCGAGTTGCTGGCCGTAGAAGGCCTTGAGCGCCGGGTCGGCGGCGCCGGTCGGCTTGGCCGTCGGCGTGGGGGTCGGGGCGGCGCTCGGCGCGGCGGCGGCGGCCGTGGTGGCCGCGGGCGCGGCCTTGCCGCTGCTCCCGCCGGTGCAGCCGGCCAGCAGGGCGGCGGCGGCGAGGGTCGCGGCGGCGGCGGGCAGGGCGCGTCGGGAGGTTCGGGTGATCATCGAATGCACCGCACACAAATATCACCGGGTTGTCACATCCGTCACATCGGATTTTCAGGCTCGACCCCTCACCGGACCCGGCGGCCGCCCGATTCCACCGTGCCCCGAACGGTGTCATGCTGAGGTCATGACAGACAGCAGTGCGGTGATCCCGCTCCGTGAGCGGTCGGAAGTCGGCGGTCGGCGGCGGGAGTTGGCGGCGGCGACGGTCGGGTCCGTGGTCGAGTCCTTCGACTGGAACATCTACGCCGTCCTCGCGCCGTACTTCGCGGCTGACCTCTTCGGGCACGGCAAGCACGGGGTCAGCGGCATGCTCGGGGCATACGTGACCTTCGCGGTGGGCTTCGGGGCCCGGCCGGTCGGCTCGTACCTGATCGGGAGGCTCAGCGACACCCGGGGGCGCAGGTTCGCGCTCAGCCTCGGCATGACGGTGATCGCCGCGGCCAGTCTGGGCATCGCGGCGGTGCCGGGGCAGGCCGGGATCGGTGTCTGGGCGGCGGTGGTGGCGGTCGTCGCGCGGGTGGTGCAGGGCCTTGCCTTCGGCGGGGAGGCGCCGAGCGTGGCCGCGTACGTGACCGAGACCGCCCCGCCGCGGCACCGCTTCGCCTTCAGCTCGGTGTCCTACGGCGGGATCATCCTCGGCTCGCTGCTCTCCTTCGGGGTACTCACGCTGCTGATCCACACCATCGGCAAGTCCGGTCTGGAGAACGGTGGTTGGCGCTGGGGCTTCGTGGTCGCCGGGCTGCTCGGGCTGGCCGCGGTCTGGGTCCGGCGGTCGGCGCCGGAGAGTGCGGAATTCCATCGGGCCCGGGCACACGCGGCGGTCGGCGGCCGCCCGCCGTTCCTGCGGATGCTCCGCACGCACCGGTGGGCGGCCCTCACCGTCTTCCTCAACACCCTCGGCGGGACGGTCGGTTACTACTTCGCCCTGGTCTACCTGCCGCAGTACGCCGCCGCGTACCACGTGATCGACAAGGAGTCGGCGGCCTCGTTCATGACCGTGGTGCTCGGGGTGGTGCTGGTCACCATGCTGCTCACCGGCGCCGCCGCCGACCGCTTCGGTCTCCTGCCGGTCGCCCGGATCGGGTTCGGCCTGCCGATCCCGCTGGTCGGGCTGCTGCTCGCGGGGCTGCGCCAGGGCTGGCTGCCGTTCCAGGTCGTCGCCGTGCTGCTGGGAATGCTGGTGGCGACGGTGCTCGGCACTCTCAACGTCTTCACCGGGCTGCTGTTCCCGACCGAGGTGCGGGCGGTCGGCCTCGGCGTGGTCAACGCGGCCACCATCGCCGCGTTCGGCGGCACCTTCCCGCTGCTCGCCGAGTGGCTGGGCGACCGGCACCGCCTCGGCGTGATCCCCTGGTACGTCACCGTCTGCACGATCGGTCCGGCCCTCGCGCTGCTGACGGCGACGAAGGTGCCCTCCTTCGCGGCCGCCGTCGCGAAGGGCCGGACCGTGGCCGGGCGTTCACCCGCATCCGACTGACGGACGATCATCGGCTGTGGTTGAGTGGTCCGGACAGACGCCGAACGGGGAGGGCGAGCGTGGACGCCAACACGCCGGACAACAGTGCACCGGACAGTGCAAGGGGCAGCGGGTCGCAGCGCAGCGCATTCGACGTCGGCGCGCCGGGGACGGCCGCACCCGACGCGGCCGGATTCGGCACCGACGCGTCCGGCACCGATGCGTTCGGCGTCGACGCCTCCGATAGCTGGCTCACCGAGGCCGATTTCGAGGCGCCGCCGCAGGTCGACCTGCGGACCGACCGGGCGCACTCCGCCCGGGTCTACGACTACCTGCTCGGCGGCAAGACGAACTTCCCCGCCGACCGCGAGGTCGGCGACCGCGTCATGGCCGACCTGCCCGGCGCCCGCGAAGGAGCCACCGCCGCCCGCGCGGTGATGCACCGGATGGTCCGCCGGCTCGCGGAGGTGCACGGCATCCGGCAGTTCCTGGACGTCGGCACCGGCATCCCCACCGCGCCCAACCTGCACGAGATCGTCCAGTCGGTGGACCCGGCGTCCCGCGTGGTGTACGTGGACAACGACCCGATCGTGCTGGCCCACTCGCGCGCGCTGCTCACCAGCACCCCCGAGGGCCGTACCGCCTACGTCCAGGGCGACCTGCGCGATCCGGAGCTGTTCCTGGCGGACCCGGGGGTGGCCGCCACCCTGGACCTGACCGAGCCGGTCGCGCTGACCCTGGTCAACATCGTGCACTTCCTCTCCGACGAGGCCGCGCACCCGCCCGTCCGCAAGCTCCTGGACGCGCTGCCCGTCGGCAGCTTCCTCGCGCTGACCGCCGGGACCGGTGACACCGCGCCCGACCGGGCCGAGATCGGCGCCCGCCGCTACGCGGAGGCCGGGATCGAGGTGCACATGCGGTCCCGCGAGGGTGTGGAGCGCTTCTTCGCGGGGCTCGAACTCGACGCCCCGGGTGTGGTGCTGATCAACCATTGGCACCCGGAGCTGGGCGAGGCCCCGTCCCCGTCGTTGGCCGACGAGCAGGTCCCGGTGTACGGGGGAGTGGGCCGCAAGGTGTAGCCGGCGGTGGGGCGCGGCCGTTCGGCTACGGCCTGCCACCGCCGATATTCCGTCATTTCGACGACCGTCAAACCCGGAGGGCGCAGAAACGATCGTCTTTGCGTGTACATGCCATTAAAGTGACTGCCCGTCGATCCCCCACTCGACAGGCGGAGACTCATGACCATTGCACGCAGATCCATCCTCAAGGGCACATCGGCGGCCGGAGCCGCCCTGGTGGCCGCAGGTTCGACGGCGGCCGCGCAACCCGCGGCCGCCGGGCCGGCCGACGACGCGCCCACCGGCCCCTTACTTCAGACCACCCCGCACCGGGTCGGCACGGCCGCGGTGACCGGCCTGCACCTGCAGTTCGGCACCGACGCGAGTACGGAGATGACCGTCTCCTGGCTCACCCCGCAGTCCGTCCGCCGCCCGCAGGTCCGGTACGGCACGACGGACGGCGGTCTCGGCCGGGTCGTCCAGGCCGAGACCCGTACCTACCGGGACTCGCTGGACAAGGTCGACGTGTACGTCCACCACGCCCGCCTCACCGGCCTGCGCCCCGGCACCACCTACCTCTACAGCGCCGGCCACGACGGCACCGCCGCCGAGACGGGCACCTTCACCACCGCCCCACGCGGCCGCGCCCCCTTCACCTTCACCAGCTTCGGCGACCAGGCCGCACCCAACCTCCGGCGCCGGATCACCTTCCCCGACGGCATGCCCTCGCCGCTCGGCAAGTACCCGGTCTTCATGAGCAGCCAGGTCGGCACCTCGGCCTCCGCCGACATCGTCTCCGCCGTGGAACGCGTCGGCCCGCTGTTCAACCTCATCAACGGCGACCTCTGCTACTCCTCCTACGCCGGCCGCCACGGCCAGAGCCGCACCGCGACCTGGGCCGACTGGTTCATCAGCAACAGCCGCTCCACCCGGCTGCGCCCCTGGATGCCGTGCGTCGGCAACCACGAGAACGAGGGCGGCAACGGGCCGATCGGCGCCCTCGGCTACCAGGCCTACTTCTCCCTCCCCGACTCCACGGCCTCCTCCGACGAGGAGACCCGGGGCATGTGGTACGCCTTCACCGTCGGCTCGGTGCGCTTCATCAGCCTCGCCAACGACGACGTGGCCATCCAGAACTCCGGCGACATCTACCTCCGCGGCTACTCCGGCGGAGCCCAACGGCGCTGGCTGGAACGCGAACTGCGCGCCGCCCGGGGCAACCGGGGGATCGACTGGATCGTGGTGTGCATGCACCATCCGATGATCTCCAGCTCCATGCACGGCGCCGGCAGCGACCTCGGCATCCGCGAGACCTGGGGCGAACTGTTCGACGCCTACGGGGTCGACCTGGTGCTGTGCGGCCACGAGCATTACTACGAGCGCTCCCACCCCGTCCGCGGCACGCTGCCCAACGACACCCGCACCCCGGTGCCGACCGACACCCGCACCGACATGATCGACACCGGGCGGGGCACCGTCCACATGATCATCGGTGCCGGCGGCAACGCCGCCACCACCCAGGACGACCTCTTCCCGGTGCCCAAGGGCCGGGTCGTCGTCGGGCTGGAGGACCCCAAGCCGGGAGCGCCCTACCGGGAGTCGGTCTGGCTCACCGAGGACGCGCCGTGGGCCGCCGTCCAGGACCGCGAACACGCCCACGGCTTCGCCGCCTTCGAGGTCGACCCCGGCGACCGGCGCGGTGCCACCACCACCATGAAGGTCACCTACTACACCTTCGACGGGCCGCACGGCGACCTCACGCCGGTGGACACCTTCACCCTCTACCGGCGCCGGACCGACGGGCGCGACGGCTGACACCGGGCGGGGCGGAGCCGTTGGGTGCCCGACCGCTCCGCCCCGCCCCGCCCGGCGCCACTGCGCCGCCGTCCGCCCGGAGCCGCCGGGCGGACGGCGACTCACCGGCGGAAGACGCCGGTCAGCACGTCCCACCAACTGCGCCGCTGCGCCGGGACGGTCGGGACGGTCGGGGCGGCCGGCCCGGTCGCCCCGGCGCCCGCGGACGCCGCCCCGATCCGGGCGGCCCGTTCGGTGTCCACCGCCCGTTCGGCCTCCGCCGCCACCGCGGCCGCCCGCTCCGCCTCCGCGACCGACACCGGGTCCGGCTCGATGTCGCGGGGGGTGAACTCCACCGGCAGCGCCGTCAGGTGCCGGGAGATCCAGGCCGAGCTCCAGGTCAGCTCCTCCTCCGGCACGGCGAGCCGGACGTCCGGCAGCAGGGTGAGCAGGATGTCGATGCCGGCCTCGGCGACGTGCCGCCCGATGTCCTGGCCCGGGCACTCGTGCGGTCCCGCGCCGAAGGACAGGTGCGAGCGGTTGCCGTACAGCGGGGTCGCCAGGTCGGGGCGGACCACCGGGTCGACGTTCCCCGCCGCGAGCCCGAGCAGCAGCAGGTCCCCGGCCTTGATCTGCTGCCCGCCCAGCTCGGTGTCGGCCGTCGCCCAGCGGCCGGCCACCAGGGACATCGGCGGGGAGTCCCACAGCACCTGGTCGAGTGCCTCGCCCAGGGTCATCTGGCCGCCGGACAGGTGGGCGCGGAACCGCGGGTCGGTGAGCACCATCTTCAGTGAGTCGGCGATCAGGTTGACGGTGGTCTCGTTGGCGGCGAGCAGCACCACCCGCAGGTGCTCCATCACCTCGTCCTCGGTCAGCCCGGCCGGGTGCGCCAGCAGCCGACTGGTGAGGTCGTCGCCGGGCGCCTCCCGCTTGAGGGCGATGGTCCGGCGCAGGCCGGCCACCACGTACTCGTTGCTGGCGATGGCCGTCTCGGTGCCCTTCATCAAGTCTCGTGCAGCATCTACCAGTTGAGGCCCGTACTCGTCGGGCATGCCGAGCAGCTTGGTCATCACCAGCATCGGCAGGTGCTCGGCGAACTGGGTGATCAGCTCGGCGTGGCCGGTCGGCCCCACCACCTGGACCAGGTCGGTGGTGAACCGCCGCACGTGGCGGCGGATGCCGCGCCGGTCGAAGCGGTTCAGGCCGTCCAGGACGGCGCCGCGCAGCCGGCGGTGCTCGTCGCCGTCTGCGAACACGCAGATCGGCTGCCAGGCGATCACCGGCAGCAGCGGGGAGTCCATCGAGAGCTCACCGGTGCGGAAGGCCGTCCACAGCCGCGAGTCGCGGGAGAACAACGAGGGGGTGCGCATCGCGGTGATGTTGGCGCCGTGGCCGAGGACCAGCCAGGCCCGGTGGTCACCGTGCAGCAGCACCGGGGCCACCTCGCCGTACTCGGCGCGCAGCTTCTCGTAGAGGCCCGCCGGGTCGGACTCGGCCTCCGGTCCGTAGAGGCGCCGCAGGCCGCCGGGGCCGATCGGACCGGGCGCGTCCGCCGTGCCGGGCGGGTAGGCAGGGTCGAACGAGGGCGCGGGGTCGGTCCGGCCGTCGGCGCGGCCGTGCGCCGGGCAGCCCGGCGGCGGGGAGGGGACGGCGTCGTCGGGGAACGGGGTGGTCACGGGGTCTCCGGTCACAGGGTTCGGGTGGTCGGTGCGGCCAGCTCGTACAGGTAGTGCATCAGCGTCATCAGGGTGTCCCGGCTGGACTCGCGGCTGCGCGCGTCACAGGCCACGATCGGCACCTCGGACGGCAGGTCGAGCGCGCCGCGCAGCTCGTCGAGGGCGAAGCTCGGCGCCTCGGGGAAGCCGTTGACGGCCACCACGAACGGGACGCCGCGCTCCTCCAGCCGCCCGATCACCTCGAAGCTGACCTCCAGTCGGCGGGTGTCCACCAGCACCACCGCGCCCAGGGCGCCCTCGAACAGGCCGTTCCAGAGGAACCAGAACCGCTCCTGCCCGGGGGTGCCGAAGACGTACAGCACGAGCCGGTCGCTGATGCTGATCCGGCCGAAGTCCATGGCCACGGTGGTCGAGGTCTTGTGCTCGACCCCGGTCGGGTCGTCCACACCGACCCCGGCCTGGGTCATGGTCTCCTCGGTGGTCAGCGGGCGGATCTCGCTGACCGAGCCGACCAGCGTCGTCTTGCCGACACCGAAGCCCCCCACGATCACCACCTTGACCGCCGTGGTGACGGTGTCCGGCAGCAGGTCCGCACCGGCCGGACCGGCCGGCGTGTCAGAGCCGCTGAAGACCATGGATCACCGCCTCCAACAGGGCCCGGTCGGGAAGTTCCGCCGCCGGGACGGCGGCGCGGGCCTCGATCAGTTCGTCGTCGAGCAGGTCCGCCAGCAGGACGGTGACCACGCTCGTGGGCAGCTCCAGGTAGGCGGAGACCTCCGCCACCGAGAGCGGGGAGCGGCACAGCCGCAGAATGGCCGCGTGCTCGGGCTGCAGGGCGGGGGTCGGATCCGCACGCGAGACGATCAGGGTGACCAGGTCGAAGACCCCCGGCCCGGACGGACCGCTGCGGCCTCGGGTGATCACGTACAGGCGGTCGGGCTCGGGGCCGTCCCAGCCGCCCTGGTCTGCCGTCATGCAACCGCCTCACTGTGCTCGTCCGCGGACCCGCTCCGCCGCCGGGACGGCGGCGCGGGCCGGTTCACGCGACCGCCTCGGGATTGCGCGGCGGCGTCGACAGGTGTTCGCCGATCCGGGCGACCAGGTCGCGCATCTGGTGGCTCACCAGCCCGGCGTCCACGCCCTCGTCGGCGAGCACCGCCAGGTAGGCGCGGTCGCCGGCCGCCATCAGGTAGAAGTAGCCGCCGTCCACCTCGATCACCACCAGCCGCATCGAGCCGTCGCCGTGCGGGAACTCGTGCCCGATCGCGCCGGCCAGGCTCTGCAGCCCGGCGCAGGCGGCGGCGAGGCGGTCGGCGGTGTCCGGGTCGGTGCCGTACTGGGCGATCCGCAGGCCGTCGCCGGACAGCACGATGACGTGGCGCACGCACGGGACGCTGTGCGCGAGGTCGTTGAGGATCCAGTCCATGTTGCTGCGGTGCGGAATCACTGCTCGCCTTTCCCTGCCGTCTCTTCACTGGTGTGTCCGGGGCCCGGGTGCCCGCTCCCGGGCGCACCGGGCCGGCCGACCGCACCCGCCTGGCCGGTCTGCCCGGTCTGGCCGGCCTGCCCGGCGGGACCGGCTTGCCCGGCGGACGGGCCGGACCCGGTGCCCTTGATGCCGTCCATGAACGCCTCCAGCCACAGGCCCGGCTGCTTCGGCTCCTTGGCGGGGCGGGGGTCCTGCCCCGCCGGCCCGGTTGCCGGACCCGGCCCGGCCGCGGGCCCGGCCGTCGGACCGGCGGGCTGCGGGGCGGCGGGCGCCGGCCGCGCGGGCGCCGCGAAGGTGCGGGTCAGCGACGGACGGCGCCGGCGCTGCGGCAGCCCGTTGGCCGTCCGCTCGGTCACGATCACCTCGTCGTCCCCGGCCGTCGCCGAGACGGACGGCGAACCCCACGGACTGGTCGACCCGTACGACGGGCCGACCCCGGCCGAGGTGGTCCGGGCGCCCCAGGGCCGCGTCGGGGCCGCGTGCCGGGGCGGGTTCGGCGGGAGCGGGCGAGGACCGGAGAAGGCGCCGATGCCGTGCGCCCGCCCGGTCGGGGGCGCGGTGGTGAGCAGCTCCTGCGGTACGACCAGCACCGCGCGCACCCCGCCGTACGCGGAGCGGCGCAGCGACACCTGGAAGCCGTACGCCTGGCAGAGCCGGCCGACGATGGCGAAGCCCAGTCGGGGGGACTCGGTGAGGTCGTCGAAGTCCTTGGAGACCATGGCCTCGCGCATCGCGCGCTCGGCGCGGGCCCGGGCCTCGTCGGTGAGGCCGAGGCCACCGTCCTCGATCTCGATCGCCATCCCGCTCTGCACCTCGGAGGCGCTCAGGTGCACGTGGGTGTGCGGCGGCGAGTACCGGGTGGCGTTGTCCAGCAGCTCGGCGACGGCGTGGATCAGCGGTTCGACGGCCGGGCCGGTGACCGAGATCTGGGCCACCGGGTGCAGGTCCACCCGCTGGTACTCCAGGATCCGGGACATGCCGCCGCGCAGCACGCTGTAGAGCGCGATCGGCCGGGTCCACTGACGGCCGGGGCGGGCGCCGGACAGGACGGCGATGCTGTCGGCCAGACGGCCGGTCAGCGCGTTGCCGTGGTCCAGGCGCAGCAGGTCGTCGAAGACCGCCGGGTCGTTGCCGTGCCGGTCCTCCATCTCCCGCAGGTCCTTGGCCTGCCGGTGGATGATCGCCTGGACCCGGCGGGCGATGTTGACGAAGGCGCGCTCGGCGGAGTCACGCCGGCTGACCTCGTCGTCGACGGCGACGGCGATGCCGCGCGCCACGGACACCAGCGACCTGCGGAACCGCGGGGAGACGGACACGAGGTCCTGCTCGATCGGGTTCAGCAGCACGTCCATCGAGTACCCGTACCGGGCCCCGGCGACGACCCGGCGCAGCTCGACCTCGGCCAGCCGCGCCAGCTCGTCCTCCTGCCCGGCCAGCCGGCGCTGCAGGTCCTCCGCCTGCCGGGTGCTGCGGTCACGCAGCTCGGCCAACGCCCGCCCCCGGCGGGCCGACTCGGCGGCCACCACGGCCACCAGCACGGTGGCCGTCGCCCCGCACCACAGCACCCCGGCCCGGGCCCCGGCGGCCACCACCGCCACGGCGACCGCCACGGCCGCCGCCATCACGGCCGTCGGCAGCAACCAGCCGAGCAGGGGCGTGGGGCGCCGTCTGGCGGGTGACGATCCAGCTCGAAGCATTCAGCATCCTCAAACGATCGGAACAGTACGGGGACGGACGGCGACCGGCTCCGGAGGGCGTGGTGCTGCAGCATAGCCAAGTTCAGGACAATCCTGACCGAAGCTCAAAAATACTGCCCCTCAACCGACTTGTGGCAACTTGCCGGACATGCCCGACATCTCGCACACCAGTCCCACATCCGGCGGATCGCCGCCCCGCACCAGGCTTCTCGCCTCGCGCCCCCCGCACCGCCAACCCGGGCCGGATTCCCCCATGTGAAGGGTTTCCGCTCCAAGTCCCCACGCGTCTCACCGAGTTCGTGCTATGGCCGCTGATATCCGTCAACCCTTTGTCGGTTGATCACCCGGAGGCCTCGATGACCGCCGAGACTGATCCGCTCGTCCACACCCCGGCCACCCGGGGCCCGTCGCGCGGGCGGTGGCAACAAGTGTTGCTCTCGGACGCAACGATCGTTGACGGATTCGCGGTGCGGTCCGTACAGTGCGGCGCATGGAGACGGACGATCTTGGTCGGCGGGTGGCGGAGGATGTGGCCGGTGGGGGCGGGGTGGAGGGGTTGCGGCGGCTGTCGGGGGTGATCGAGGCGCTGGAGGAGCGGCGGACCGAGGTGGTGGAGGAGTTGCGGCGCGGGCGGGAGGCGACCTGGGAGGAGATCGGGCGGGCCTGTGGGATGACCAGGCAGGGGGCGACCCGGCGGTGGGCGGAGCGGCTCCGGGCGCGGTCGTTCGGGGTCGCGGCGGCCGCGTACCAGGCCGGGCGGCCGGGCTACCCGCAGGCGCTGATCGGGTCGGCGGTGCCGCGGCAGGCCCGGCGGGTGCTCGATCTGGGCGCCGGGACGGGCAAGTTGACCCGGCTGCTGGTCGAGGCGGGCCTGGACGTGGTGGCGGTCGAGCCCGACGAGGGGATGCGGGCGCAACTGGCCGCGGCGGTCCCCGGGGCGGCCGTACGGGCGGGCTCGGCGGAGCGCATCCCGCTGGCGGACGGGAGCGTGGACGCCGTCGTGGTGGCGCAGGCCTGGCACTGGTTCGACCCGGCGGCCGCGGTGCCCGAGATCGCCCGGGTGCTCGCCCCCGGCGGGACGCTCGCGCTGGTGTGGAACGTCCGGGACGAGACGGAGCCCTGGGCCGCCGAACTCGGCGCGCTGATGCACCGTTCGGCGCGGCAGCGGATCGACACCGAGCCGGTCCTCCCGGCACCGTTCGGCGCGCCCGAGCGGCTGGAGATCCGCTGGGAGCACGGAACCACGCGGGCCGGGATCGTCGACATGGTCGCGTCCCGCAGCTACGTCATCGCGCTGCCGGAGGACGAACGGGCCCGACTGCTGGCCGACGTCGAGGAGTTGCTCGCCACCCACCCGGACCTGGCCGGACGGGACGCGATCGCCCTGCCGTACGTGACGAGGTGCACCCGTGTCCGCCTCGGCTGAGCCCGCGCCCACACTCGCGCCCACGTCGGCTCCCGGGCACGGCCCCGGGCCCGTCACCGTCCGCCGCCTGGGCCGCACGGACGCCGAGCAGTACCGGGCGTTCCGCCTGGAGGCACTGCGCGAGACACCGAGCGCCTTCACCTCCGGCCACGCCGAGGAACGCGCCAAGCCGATGGCCGCCACGCTGCACCGCCTCGCCGAGGCGGAGGACGGGCCGGGCGCCCTGCTCGGGGCCTTCGACGCCACCGGCACGCTGATCGGCACCGCCGGGCTCAAGGTGGCAAGGCGGAGCCAGGAGCGGCACAAGGGCACGCTGTACGGCATGGCGGTGGCCCGTACTGCCACCGGCCGGGGGGTCGGCCGGGCGCTGGTGCGCGAGGTGCTGCGGACGGCCGGCGAGGACGGGCGGCTGCGGCAGGTGCTGCTGACCGTCTCGGAGGGCAACGAGGCGGCGCTGCGGCTCTACACCGACTGCGGTTTCGAGGTGTGGGGGCGGGAGCCGAGAGCCGTCCTGGTGGATGGACTGGCCGTCGCGAAGCTGCACATGGTGCGCATGCTGGACATGCCGGGTCTGCCGGGTCTGCCGGGCACCGGGCCGGCGGCGGCCGGTGCTGACAATTGTCATGGCGGGCCGGTGTGCGAGCACACTGCCCTGCGTGCCGGGCCCGCACCCACGATGGGTCCATGACCTCCACCGACACCCACACCGAACCCGCTCCCGAAGCCGTCGCCGGCCTGCACCACCCCGACACCCGACGGGCGTTCCGGACCGTGCACCGGTTCGTCCTCGCCTACCTCGGCCTCAGCGTGCTGACGCTGGTGGCCGCCTTCGCCCTCCGCGACCACCCCTCCGTCGTCACCCCCGCGGTCTGGGTCCGCGGCACCATCGTGGTTCTCGGTGCCGCCGTGACCCTGCTGTTCACCGTCCGCGCGGGCCGTGGCTCCCGCGGCGCGTTCCGGCGGCTGCGGATCATCGCGACCGTCATGCTCGCCGCCATCGTCACGATCGTCGTCCTGCCGGGGGTCTTCCCGGTCTGGATGAAGGTCGAGCAGGGCCTGTGCGGACTCGCCCTGCTGGGCGTGGCCGTCCTGGTCAACGGACGGCACCTGCGTACCCTGTTCGCCAGGCTCTGAGGAGGGGGCGCGAGGGTGACCGACCTCGACCGCGAGACCGTACGGAGCCCCGCTCCCCGCTGGGGGCGGGGCCGACGGCGACTCCTGCTGGGCGCCGGGATGCTGGTGTTCCCGGCGCTCACCGCCGTGGCCGTGAGTGGCAACGTCTCCGGGGCGGCGGCGGGCGCCGGGTACGCCGTGGTCGCCGTGTTCTGCCTCTGCTACGCGCTGACCGCCCTCGCCCTCGAACGCGGCCGACGTCACTGGATCAAGCCGCTGTTGGTGGTGATGACCGCGCTGTTCGTCGCCGCGCTGCCGTTCGCCCACGGCGACGCCTTCTTCCTCGCCACCGTGGTCGTCTCCTCCGTCGCGGTGTTGTGGCGCGAACAGGCCGCGCGAGTGGTGACCGTCGCCACTGCGGCGGCCTTCCTGGTGCCCTGGGCGGTGCGCCCCTGGCACACCGGCCCGGGCGGATTCCAGGCGCTGGCCCTGCTTTTCACCTCGCTCACCTGTGGCGCCTTCGCCGAGATCGCCGCCACCAACCAGGAGTTGGTCGCCGCCCGGGCCGAGGTGGCCCGGCTGGCCTCCGAGGCCGAACGGGACCGGATCGCCCGGGACCTGCACGACCTGCTCGGCCACTCGCTGACCGCGATCACCGTCAAGTCCCGGCTGGCGCAGCGACTGGCCGGGAAGGACAAGGACCTCGCGGTCGCCGAGATGGCGGGCGTGGAAACGCTCTCCCGGCAGGCGCTGTCGGACGTCCGCGCCGCCGTGACCGGCTACCGGGAGGTGACCCTGGCCGGTGAACTCGCCCGGGCCCGCGAACTGCTGCGCGCTGCCGGGGTGGTGGCCGACCTGCCGAGGGCGGCGGACGCGGTCGGGCCGGAGCACCGCGAACTGTTCGGCTGGGTGCTGCGCGAGGGCATCACCAATGCGGTCCGGCACGCCAGGGCCGGCCGCTGCTCGGTGGTGCTCACCGCGACCTCGGTCGAGATCCGCGACGACGGCACGGGCGGCACGGACCGAACGGGCGGAACGGGTGGCACGGACCGAACGGGCGCGGGTACGGAGCACGGCACGGGCGGCACGGCCGGCCCGGGCGCCGGCACCGCGGACGGCAAGGGCCTCACCGGACTGCGGGAACGCGTCGCGGCGGCGGGCGGTACGGTCGAGGCGGGACCGCTCGCCCCGCGCGGGTGGCGGCTGTTGGTCACCGTCCCTCCGGCCGACACCCGCCGCGGCCCCGCCGGCCCCGCCACCCGCGGCGGCCCCGCCGCCTCCGACTCCCCGCACGAACGGACGACATGACGATCCGCCTGCTGCTCGCCGAGGATCAGGAACTGGTGCGCACCGCGCTGTGCACCCTGCTCGACCTGGAGGACGACTTCGAGGTGGTCGCCGCCGTCGGCCGCGGCGACCGGGTCGTGGCGGCGGCGCTGGAGCACCGGCCGGACGTCGCCCTGCTCGACATCGAGATGCCCGGACTGGACGGGCTGGCGGCGGCCGCCGTCCTGGCCCAGCAGGCGCCCGGGTGCCGGGTGGTCATCCTCACCACCTTCGGCCGGGCCGGCTACCTGCGCCGGGCCATGGAGGCCGGCGCCCTCGGCTTCGTGGTCAAGGACGCGCCCGCCGAGGTGCTCGCCGATGCCATCCGCCGGGTCGCGGTGGGGGAGCGGGTGGTGGACCCGGAACTGGCGGCCGCCACCCTCGCGGCGGGCGCCTCCCCGCTCACCGCCCGCGAACGCGACGTGCTGAACGCCTCCCGCCCGGGTGCCGGGGTCGCCGAGATCGCGGCGAAGCTCTACCTCTCCGAGGGAACGGTCCGCAACTACTTCTCCTCGGCCATCGCCAAGACCGGCACCCGCAACCGGACGGAGGCCCTGCGGGCCGCGGACGAGCGCGGCTGGCTCTGACCCCCGACGGGCCGGCCGACGGCCGCCGGCGAGGTGCCGAAGGACGTTCCCGCACTCTCGTTGGACATCCGGCGGGTGCTGGGCCGCGCCGAGCGGCAGCCGCTGCGGGCGGACTTCCGCTTCGATCCGGACACTCCCGTGCTGGTGTCCGTCACCCTCACCCCGCCCCGGGGCCGCAGTGTCACCGGGCGGATCAGCCGTGAGCTGCTGCACCGGGGCCTCTCCGGGCGCAGCGGCGACGGCGACGTCCGGATCCGGCCGGTGCCCGGCGGCGAGGGCGGCCGCCTGCGCTGGCTGCGCCTGGCCTCCCGGGAGACGAGCGCCGTCCTGGAACTGCCCGCGGCCGCCCTGTCGGACCGGCTCGCGGCGACCTACCGGCTCGTCCCGGCCGGGGCGGCGCGTGAGGCCACGGAGGAGGACTGGGAGGCCTTCATCAGGGAGCTGCGTGCCGACCCGTGAGCCGCGCACGGACCTGCGGTGCCGGTGGCGGGCGCCCGAGGGGGTGACTGTCGGTGCGGGGGCATAGCTTTGGTTCCGTCGGCGGGCCGGAGCAGCCCCCGTGATTCCATCACCGTTGCCCGAAAGGGGACTTCGTCGTGTCCGTCGCCGTGGAAGAGCAGGTCACGTACCTCGAACTGTCCGAGGACGAGGGGAGTGCGCACAAGTTCTACGAGGTGCGGATCGCCGGTGCGGTGGTGACCGTCAGGTACGGGCGGATCGGCGAACCCGGGCAGAGCAAGGCCACCAGCTACCCGAGCATCGAGAAGGCGTCCGCCGCGGCCGCGAAGAAGATCGGCGAGAAGGTCCGGAAGGGGTACGCCCCCGCCGTCCGGGGCGTGCGCCAGCGCCGCGCGGTGACCAGGCGGCAGATCGTCAGCACCCGCTCGACCGCCCGCCAGGCCCCGCTGCTGTGGCGGTTCCGGTCCGGCTCGCCCGCCTTCGGGATCTTCGTCGGCGAGGAGCACGCCTGGGTCGGCAACGAGCGCGGCGACGTCTACACCCTCACCCACGACGGCGAGGTCACCGCCCGCTACGGTCTGCCGGACGGCGTCAAGTGCATCGTCGCGGACGACTGGTGGATCTACGCCGGCTGCGACGACGGCAAGGTGTACGACCTGGGCGGCAAGGTCCCCCGGGTCGCGTACGAGATCGCCCAGGACGTCGACATCTACTGGCTCGACATCCACGACGGGGTGCTCGGCGTGGCCGACGAACGCGGCGGCCTGACCACGGTGGACCACGAGGACGAGTTCCAGTGGCGCCGCCAGGCCGACGGCCGGGACGGCTGGATGGTGCGCTGCGACACCGACGGCGTCTACCACGGCCACTCGCGCGGCGTCGCCCGCTACGACAACCGCAGCGGGGACCCGCGCTGGCACGCCCCCACCCAGGGCGAGGTGCTGTTCGGCTGGCAGGAGGCCGAGGAGGTGTTCGCCGGCACCGCGCGCGGCTGGGTGCACCGGCTGCGCAAGTCGGACGGCGCCGAGGTGGCCGCCTACCGCTGTGACGCCGCCGTCTTCTCCTGCGCGGCCTCCCCGGACGGCGAGTACGTCTTCGCCGGGGACAACCACTCGTCGGTGTACTGCTTCGCCGCCGACGGCACCCGGCTGTGGAAGCTCGCCACCGGCTGCGGCTCGGCGTACAGCATGCAGTACCGGGACGGCCGGCTCTACCTGGTCACCACCGACGGTTCGCTGGCCTGCCTCGACGCGAGCGAGCAGGCCGTCCGGGCGGCCGAGGGCGGCACCCTGCCGAAGACCGCCGAGGTGAGGAGCGCGGGCTGGGAGCCGGTGCTGGCCGGTGCGGAGCTGGAGACGGTCGTGGTGGCGTCGGGCGGCGCGGCCGGCGGCGGGATCGAGGTGGAGTGCGTCCAGGACGGCACCCGACTGCGGGTGCGGGTGATCTCGCAGGGCTACGACCCCACCTGGCGGGTGCAGTTCCCGAAGGACGTCCGGGTGCCCGGTGCGCGCTACCTGGTCGCCGAGGTCCGGGAGTCCGCGTCGGGCGGCTTCTACCGGGCGCGCGGCGAGATCAAGCGTCTCGTCTGACCGGGGCCCCGGGCGGCCGCTCCGGGGAAGCGGCCGCCCGACGGGTCTCCTCGACGAAGGCCCGACCGCCGGATCAGGACCGGCAGGCGCGGCCGGGAGATCCGGACCGGCGGGCGAGGCCGGGAGATCCGGACCGGGGACCTGGGCCGGGAGATCCGGACCGGCGGGCGCGGCCCGGGTCAGGAGGCTCAGGTGAGACGGAGCACCAGCTTGCCGGTGTTCTCGCCGCGGAACAGCATCCCGAAGGTCTCCGGGAAGTCGTCCACGGTGCCCTCCACCACCTGCTCCTTCACCGTGATCCGGCCGTCGCCGATCCAGCCGGCGATCTCGGCGGCCGCCTCCGCGTACCGCCGGGCGTAGTCGAACACCACGAAGCCCTCCATCCGCGCCCGCCGTACCAGCAGCGACAGGTAGTTGGACGGGCCCTCGACGGCGGTCTCGTTGTTGTACTGGCTGATCGCTCCGCAGATCACCACCCGGGCGTGCATCGCGAGCCGGGTCAGCGCGGCGTCCAGGACCGGCCCGCCGACGTTGTCGAAGTAGACGTCGATGCCGTCGGGGGCGTGCGTGCGCAGTGCCTTGCGGACGTCCTCGGCGCGGTAGTCGATCGCGGCGTCGAAGCCCAGTTCCTCGGTGAGCAGCGCGCACTTCTCGGGGCCGCCCGCGATGCCGACCACCCGGCAGCCCTTGACCTTGGCGATCTGCCCGACCATGCTGCCGACGGCCCCGGCGGCGCCGGAGACGACGACGGTCTCGCCCTCCTTGACTGCCCCGACGTCCAGCAGACCGAAGTAGGCCGTCATGCCGGGCATCCCGAGGGCGCCGAGGTACGTCGACAGCGGAGCGAGCGCGGGATCCACGGTGATCGCGCCCTTGCCGTCCGACACCGCGTACTCCTGGACCCCGAAGGCCCCGACCACGTGGTCCCCGACGCGGAACTTCGGGTGGTCGGAGGCGATGACCTCGACCACCGAACCCGCCCGCATGACCTCGCCCAGCCCCACCGGTGGCAGGTACGACGGCCGGTCGTCCAGCCACCCCCGCATCGCCGGGTCCAGCGACACGTACCGGGTACGCCCCAGGAACTCCCCGTCCCCGGGGACCCCGACCGGTTCGCTCCCGTGCGCCCAGTCCTCCGCCCGGACCTCCCCGACCGGCCGTCGGGCGAGGCGGATCTGACGGTTGACTGCGGTGTCTCCGGCCATGAGGTCTCCGTAAGGTGTTGTTCGGCCCGGGAGGGCCGGATGTGGCTGATGAGGTCTTGCCTTCAGTGGCTTGCCAGGAGTGGCCGTCCGGC
>NZ_JBEZIQ010000055.1:0-66505 GCF_040651155.1 Kitasatospora sp. NPDC048545 | reverse complement strand
CGTCGGCTCGCTGGAGACCGGCAAGCTCGCCGACCTCGTCGTGGTCGACTCCGGGACCTACGACCTGGTCGCCGTGATGCGCCGCGGCCGCTGGGTCCTGGGCGCCGACGGCTTCTCCACCGTCAAGCCCGCCTGACCGCCGTACCGCGGAACGACGACGGCCGCCCTCCCCCGGACGGGGACGGGCGGCCGTGGTGCGTCGGCGACGGGCGGCGGCTCAGCCGCCGGGCTCGATGGTGACCTGGTCGATCAGGACCGCCCCTGAGGGCACCGTGAACGTCACCGAGTTCGGCCCGGCCGCGAACTGCGGCAGTATCCACGTCGTGTACCAGGCGGAGTTCTGGTCCTTGGGGGCCGGACCGTAGACCTTGTAGGTCATCCCGGACGGCCAGTCCTTGCCGTTCACCGCAGCCGCGCCCTTGATGTCCGGGCCCAGGTAGTTGTAGTGGACGGTCAGCTTGTACGAACCGGCCGCGGCGACGTCGCCGGACCAGGTCACCGAACCGCCCGGCTGGAGGGTCAGGTAGCTGCCGTCCGTCGACTTGGCGCCCTTGACGGTGTTGCCGGACGGCGCGTTCTGCGCCTGCAACTGGCTCGCGTCCACGGTCGACGGGCCGGAGATCACGGTGGCGCTCGACGAGGGGGAGGCTCCGGCCGTGGTGCCGGTCGGGCCCGGGGTGGTGGGGCCCGGCGCGGCGGTGGTGGCGGCGCCGCCCTTGCCGGTCTTGTCGCCCTCCTGGCCGCCCGTGGACAGCGCTATCCCGGCACCGATCGCGATGGCCGCGACCACGGCGACCGCGCCGATCACCGCGCCCTTGCTCCGGCCGCTGCTCGGCCGCTCGTCACCCGGCTGCGGGCGGGAGTGCTCGGCGTAGCGGGTCTGCTGGGTGGGCGGGGCGCCGTACTCGCCCGGCTGCTGCGGCACGCCGGGCTGACCGTACGGGGCCTGCGGCTGACCGCCCGGGTACCCCTGCGGCGTGCCCGACTGGCCGTACTGCTGCTGCGCCCGCGGCGGGTAGCCGTAGCCGTACTGGGCGCGCCCGACCTCCATCGGCCGGTTGTACGACGTGCGGGGGACACCCTGCTGCGGCTCGGCCGGCTGCCCGGTGGAGCCGTCGGCCGGACGGTAGAGGTAGCCGAACGGGTCGTCGTCCTGCGGGGCACCGCCCCCCTGGCCCTCGGGCACTCCGTTGCTGCCGGCGGTCGTCACGGTGGTCTGTTCCCCCATCCGGTGCGCGCCGCCGGGCTGCGGGCGGCGCAGATCGTGGACGCTGTCGTACCGGGAACCCTACCTGTCCTGTGTGACGGCGGGAAAAGAACCCTTGACAACTCGCGGGTAACCCGGCCAGGGGGGCGCGCGCGGCGGTGTCGTCCGTCCGCGTCCGGTCTCAGCCCGCGCGCCGGTGCGAGCGCTCTCCGCGCGCCCCGCGCACGGCCCCGCCGCGCGCCCGCTTCTCGTCGTACATCCGTTCGTCCGCGGTGTGCAGCACCTCCTCGATGCTCATGCCGCAGCCGGCCCAGCCGATCCCGAGGCTCACCCCGACCCGCATCGCCCGTCCGTCGATCCGCATCGGCGGGATGATCGCGTTGCGCAGCCGGTGGGCGAGGTCCTTGGCCTCCTCGCGACCGATGCCGTCGGCCAGCACCACGAACTCGTCACCGCCGAGCCGGGCCACCGTGTCGCCGTCCCGGACGGCCTGGCTCAGCCGCCGCGCGACCTCGACCAGCACCGCGTCGCCCGCGTTGTGGCCGAAGCGGTCGTTGATCGACTTGAATCCGTCCAGGTCGCAGAAGAGCACCGCGAGCCCCTTGTCCGGCACGGCCGCGCCGCCGGAGCGGAACGGCGCGGACCAGGCCTCGCCGCCCGGCCCGTGGTCGGCCGGGACCACGGCGTGCACGTGCTCCCCGTAGCCCGGGCCGATCCCCGGCGGCGGACCGCCCTCGGGCAGCCCGTAGCCGTGCACGGCCCCGGCGTACGGGTCCGCGCCCTCCAGGCCGTCGTGCGCCGCGTGCGCGCTGTAGGAGTCCGCCGGGTAGCCGTACGGCGGAGGGTAGGCCGCCGAGACCGGACCGGCCGGGTAGCCGTACGGCGGGGGGTAGGCCGCCTCGACCGGACCGGCCGGGCCGGCCGCGGCGCCGACCGGCTGCGGCTGGGAACAGAGCCGGCGGGCCAGCCGCGCCTTGAGCTCGGCACCGTTGGGCAGCCCGGTGAGCGCGTCGTGGCTGGCCCGGTGGGCGAGCTGGAACTCGTGCCGCTTGCGGTCCTCGATGTCCTCGACGTGGGTGAGCAGGAAGCTCGGCCCCTCGGCCGCGTCCGCCACGATCGAGTTGCGCAGGCAGACCCACTGGTAGCCGCCGTCCCGCCGGGACAGCCGCAGCTCCGCCCGGCCGCTCTCCGCGCTGGTGCGCTCCAGCAGGGCGCGGTCCTCGGGGTGGACGAGGTCGGCGAAGCTCTGCTGGCGCAGCACCGCACGGGGGCGGCCGAGCAGTCGGCAGAGCGCGTCGTTGACCCGGGTGAGCTGGCCGCGCCCGGCGCCGTGCAGCTCGGTGATGGCCATCCCGCTGGGCGCGTACTCGAAGGCCTGGCGGAAGCTCTCCTCGCTGGCCCGCAGCGCCTGCTGCTCCTTCTCCAGCCGCGCCAGCGCGCGCTGCATCTCGGCCCGCAGCCGGGCGTTGCCGATCGCGATGGAGGCCTGCAGCGAGAACATCTCCAGGGCCTCGCGGGTCCAGGCCCCGGGCCGTTTGCCGCTGCGCGGGCGGTCCACCGAGAGCACGCCGAGCAGGTCGCCGCCGGCGCTGTACATCGGGGCGAGCAGCCCGTCGGCGGGGTGCCAGTCGTTGGCGTACACGGGCAGCGTGCCGTCCCCGATCCAGCGCGGGATGTCGCTGGCGACGGCCCAGCCGCGGTCGTACGGCAGGAAGCGCAGGGTGCCCCAGTGGTCGCTGACGCCGAGCAGTCGGTCCCAGGACTCCCGTGAGCCGACCTGGCCGAGCAGCACGGAGGGGCCGCCCATCGGGCTCTCCTCCAGCTCCCAGACGGCCGCCACCACGAGGTCGCCGTCGGGCCGGACCAGGCTGACCGCGGCGGCGTCGAAGCCGAGCCCGTGCACCGCGCCCTCGACGACGGCCTGCAGCGTGCCCGCGAGGCTGCGGGCAGCGTTGAGGTCCGCCACGACCCGGTGCAAGGTGCGGAGGGTCGCGAGACGGACGTACGGCTCCGACTCGGCTTCCATGCGGGGGCTCCCCGGCTGCTTCGGATAGTTCTTGATTGGTTATCGTCCGATTGCCAGAAGAACTGAATCACAGGGAGCACAACGTTCGGCACGCTCGGTCAGCAATAGGCCGCCACTTGTGACTTAAATCACACGACACTAATGCACCCTTAATCAGCTCATCCGCCCCATAGCGGGACATAAAGCGCTATCAGGGCCTTTTTCCTGGTCGACCTCGGCGGCCCGGAGCTGAAGCCCGCTGCATCCGCCGGTCCGCCGACTTCACCCCTGCGAGTGAGTCCGGACAACGGCCGCGACACCCCCGGCACACCGCCGGTCCTACGACCATGGCCCGATGCCGTTTCCCGCGGGTGACGACTACCGTGCGGTACGTGTACCCGTCGCCGCAGCCCGAAGCTGCCCCCCACGCCACGCCCGACGAGTTCCGGGCAGCACTCTCCCAGCTCGCCGCCGGCGTGAGCCTGGTGACCGTCCACGACCCGGAGGACGGCGAGGACATCGGCATGACGGCCACGTCCTTCCTCTCCGTGTCGCTGGAGCCACCGCTGGTGCTGATCTCGGTCCGCGAGGACTCCCGGACGGACGAGGTGCTCTCCCGGGTCGACACCTGGGCGGTCTCGGTGCTGACGGAGGGGCAGAAGACGATCGGCTCGCGCTTCGCCATGAAGGGCCGGCTCAGCGACCGCCTGCTGTTCGCGGACACCCCGCACCACCGCGGCCCGCACACCGGCGCCCCGCTGATCGAGGGTGCGCTGGCCACCGTCGAGTGCCGCACCGAGCAGCGGATACCCGCGGGTGACCACACCCTGCTGCTCGGCCGCGTCCTGGAGGCCACGGTGCCCGACCCCGGCGGCCGCCCGCTGCTCTACTTCCGCGGCGGCTACCGCACCCTGGGCTGAGCTACTCGCCGCCCCGCGGCGGGCGGCGCCCCTGCTTCACCTCGGAGCGGTGCCGCTTGGTGAACAGCCGGCGCTCGACCATCCCCCGGCTCGGCTTGGTCGCCCGCCGGGACTTCGGCGGCGGTGCGCACGCCTCGGTCAGCACCGCCGACAGCCTGGCCCCGGCCGCCTCGCGGTTGCGCCACTGCGAACGGAACTCCGAGGCCTGGATCACCAGCACCCGGCCGTCCACGAGCCGGCCGGCCAGCCGCTCCAGCGCACGCTCGCGCCACACCTCGGGAAGCGCCCTGGTGGAGGCCAGGTCGAAGCGCAGCTCGACCTTGGAGTCGGAGGTGTTGACGTGCTGGCCGCCGGGGCCGGAGGAACGCGAGAAGCGCCAGACGAGCTCGGCGTCGGGAACGACCACCGACCCCCGTACGCGGATGGGCTCGGGCATACGCCCATCATCCCGCGCCCGACCCGCCCGGTCACCAGGTTATCCGCGGCCCCTCGCCGCCGACCGGCACCCGGTTACCCGCGAGCGCCGCGAGCCCCGACAATGGCGTACGTGATCGAGCTCGGCTACTCCCTCTCCAACCGCTTCCCCGACCCCCCGCAGACGGACTACCGCACCGCGTCCGTGCACGCCCTGCGGTACGACCTGTTCTGCGGCGACGTCTACCTGGACGCCGAGGGCGCCGAGCTGTCCACCGCGTGGGGCTGGGTACCGGTGCTCGACTTCGCCTGGGCGCTGTGCGACATCGCCGAGCACCTGGACCGCGACCCGGACGGCAGCCGGGCCGCCCGGGTGCAGACCGCCGACCTGGACTTCACCCAGAACACCGAACTGCTGCGCTTCGCCCGCCGCTTCAACTGGGTCGAGGTCACCGCGACCTGGCTGCCCGACGAGCCGCCCGCCGTGATCCGCCACAGCGACCTGCGGCGCGAGGCCCGGGACTTCCTCCAGGACACCCTCGCCGACCTGTTCGACATGCACCCCGACCTGGCCGACAACCCGAACATCTGGTCGCTGCAGGGCCGGTTCCGCCGCGTCTGACACCTCTCTTTGCCGCCGCTTTGCCCCGGCATTCGCCCCCACGAAGAATTCACGGCACCTGCGGAACCAAGCCGCCGGAGTATTGCGTTGTCCCGGGAAAAAGCGCACGAAGCGAACGAAGGGACTGCAATCGTCATGCCAGTGAGCCTCTCCAAGGGTGGCAACGTCTCGCTGACCAAGGAGGCCCCCGGCCTGTCCGCGGTCACCGTCGGCCTGGGCTGGGACGTCCGCACCACGACCGGCGCCGAATTCGACCTCGACGCCAGCGCGATCGTCCTGAACGCGGACGGCAAGGTGCTCTCCAACGCCCACTTCGTCTTCTTCAACAACACCAGCACGCCGGACAACACCGTCGTGCACACCGGCGACAACCGCACCGGCGAGGGCGCGGGCGACGACGAGTCGCTCAACGTCAACCTGGCCGGCCTCCCGGCCGAGGCCGTCAAGATCACCTTCCCGGTCACCATCTACGACGGAACCGCCCGCGGCCAGAGCTTCGGCCAGGTCCGCAACGCCTACATCCGCGTGGTGAACGCCACCGGCGGCGCCGAGATCGCCCGCTACGACCTCTCCGAGGACGCGGCCACCGAGACCGCGATGATCTTCGGCGAGCTGTACCGCAACGGCGCCGAGTGGAAGTTCCGCGCCGTCGGCCAGGGCTACGCCTCCGGCCTGGCGGGCATCGCCCAGGACTTCGGCGTCCAGATCTGACGCACCCCCCGGACGACGCCGCGGCGCGGGGAGCCGGTCCTCCGGCTCCCCGCGCCGCGGCGTTCGTCGTCCGCCCGGGTCAGCGCGAGGCGCGCAGCTCCGGCAGCTGGATCAGCTCGGTCTCGTCCTCCGGCGTCAGGTCCACCACGGTCGGCCCGTCCTGCTGCGACCCGTCCGACTGCGCCCGCTCGGCCGCCTGCGGCTCCCGCGCCTCGTCCCGCACCGCGGCCGACTCCGCCGCCCGGGCCTCGGCCTCGGCCTTCGCAGCCACCGCCTCGTCGCCCACCACGTCCGCCAGGTCCGTCCGCTCCCCCAGCTCGGCGACGCTGCCCACCGCCGGCGCCGGGGCCGCCGGGCGCACCGGCGCGCCCGAACCGCGACCGAAGAAGCTGAAGCCCTGCCCGCGCACCTGCCCGGACTGCACCGGCCGCGGCCGGTGCCGCTCCACCGGTACGGGCGCCGCGGCCGGAACGGCCTGCGTCCCGCCGAGCTGACCGACCGTCGCCGTCAGCGCCGGGCGCACCGGCGCGGGCCGCACCGGCGACTTCGCCTCCGGCGCGGGGGCCGGGGCGGGCACCGCGGGCGCCACCGGGGCGGGCACCGACGAGGGCACGGCCACCGGCACGGCCACCGGCGCGGCCTGGGCGACCGGGGCGGTGCGCGCCCGCAGCGCGACCTCGGCACCCGCCGTACGGGCCCGCCGCTCCTCCTGCTCGGCCGCGCGGCGCTCCAGCAGCCGCAGCACGGCCGCCGCGCGCACGTACGCGGCCGGACTGGCCGGGTACTTGGGACGGCTCGCGGCGAGCGCCCGCTGGGCCGCCTCGGCCTCCTTGAGCGCCTGCTCGGCCACCGTCACGGCCCGCTCCCGCAGCAGCCGGGCGATCTCGGTCTCCGCCTTCGCCAGGCGCGACTTCTCCGCCGTCAGCCGCCGCCCGAACCGGGTGGCCCGCTCCTCGGCGACCTCCGCCGCGTACTCGGCCTCCGCCAGCTGCTCCTCGAACCGCTCCTCGGCCCGCATGCGCTGCGCCGCGGACATCTCGGCGGCCGCCCGGGCCGCCTTGTCCCGCTGACGCAGCAACAGCGCGAAGCCGAGCGTCGCGATCAGCGCCGCGATGCCCACCGAGCGCACCAGGATGGTGTCCTGACTGAAAAGCAGAGCGGCCAGAGCGGCTACCAGCAGTACGCCGGCGGCGGTGGGGGGAAACACCCGGCCGAGGACGGAGGAATGACGGTGGCGTCCGCGAGACATGCCAAGAAACTAGCGTGCGAATTGGGGCTCTGTCAGCCCAGGGTCCCCTTCCGCCCTTGACAGGGGGCGGTTTTTACCGCACGTGCCCGGGTTTTCACTCAAGATCACGAAAAGGGACCTGCTCAGCGGTGGGAAGCCGCCGGACCACTAGGGCCGTCGTGGTTCTCCGGCAACTTGCAGACATGCTGGAGCCAGAGCGCCGCGGCGATCACCGCGACCCCCGCCAGCACCGCGAACCCGGCCGTGACAGCCTGGTCCTTGCGGGCCGACACGTCCAGCTCCCCCAGCAGGTAGATCCCGGCGCCCGCGTAGATGCCGGTGACCACCGCCGAGACCAGCGCGCTGGCCTGCCCCAGCACCAGCGCCCGGGCCGCCAGCAGCGGGTCGACGCCCTTGGCGCCGGGCTGGCGCTCGCGCACCGCCTTCAGCCGGGACCGCAGCGACAGCGCGGTCGCCAGCAGGACCACCGCCACCGCCGCCAGCACCACCGGCGCCGCGCCCGGCACCGCCGGCAGCGTGTCCAGGGAGGCCCACAGCTTGGAGCCGGCCCAGGACAGCGCCGTCGTGGCGGCGGTGATGCCGATCAGCAGACGGAGGCGAAGCAGCTTCACTCGGAGGAGGTCCTTCCCGGGGTACCAGAACGGCCGGCCGCCCGGAGACCCGGCGGGGCGGCGCCAGGCCACCGTACCGGGCCCGGCCGGGCGGACACCCGCGCGAACGGCGGACACCTACTGGTACGGCCGGGCCCCCGGTCGAGTTCCCTGATCAACGGCCCCGGGGACTACTCCGGCAGCGTCAGCCGGATGTCCTCGCGGCGGATCACACCCTGCGCGCCCGGGCCGCCGAGCGCGTCCAGCAGCACGTCGACCCGCCCACGCCCGGGCACCTCGGCCTCCGGCTGCGCGTCCAGCCAGGGGGCCAGCACGAAGGCCCGCTCATGCGAGCGGGGGTGCGGCAGCAGCAGCTGCGGGTCGTCGCTGACCTCGCCCTCGTAGGCCAGGATGTCGACGTCCAGGGTGCGCGGGCCCCAGTGCACGGTCCGCACCCGCCCGAAGGCGTCCTCGATCGCGTTGCCGCGCTCCAGCAGGTCCCGCGGGGGGAGCGAGGTCCGCAGCACGACGACCGCGTTGTAGTAGTTGGGCTGTTCCTCGGGGCCACCGACGGCCTCGGTCTCGTAGACCGCGGAGACGGCCTTGATCTTCAGCCCCGGGGTGTCGGCGAGCGCGTCGACGGCGCCCTGCAGGGTGTCCAGCCGGTTGCCCAGGTTGCTGCCGAGCGCGATCACCGCGCAGCGCTGGCTGTGCAGGGTGGTGTCGGCGGAGTCCACCCGGCTCTCCAGGTCGAACGCGTTCGGCGTGGCGGTCGGGTCGCTGGTGCTCATGCGCCCGCCTCGCTTCGCTCGGCAGAGGCATTCGCCCGTGCGTGCCTCTTGATCATTCGCTCGCTTCGCTCACTCATCGGGGATAGTCCTCTACATCGAGTACCGGGCGCGCAGCGGCAGTCATGCGCGGCCCCGGTGGATGGTCACGGTCACGTCGTCGAACGGCACGGTGATCGGGGCGTCCGGCTTGTGCACGGTGACCTCGACCTCCTCGACCGCTTCGTGCTTGAGACACTGGTCGGCGATGCGCTGGGCCAGGGTCTCGATCAGGTCGACCGGCTCCCCGGCGATGATCGCGGTGACCTCCTCGGCCACGATGCCGTAGTGCGCCGTGCGGGTGAGGTCGTCTCCGGACGCGGCGGGGCGGGTGTCCAGGTACAGCACGAGGTCGACCACGAAGGTCTGGCCCTCGACGCGCTCGCGCTCGAAGACGCCGTGGTGGCCCCGGGCTCGCAGCCCCCGCAGGGTGACGCGGTCCAGCAAACGAATCACTGCTCCCAGTCGGACGGGCCCCACCCGGAGAAAGGCATGGACGGGCAGGGCGAAGGCGGGCAGCACGCCCGCCACTCCGTTTCGAATCTACCCGTGAGCACGGACAACGCCTGACCGTCCTACCCGGCAGGAAACGACGCCACGCGCACCTGAACGGCGATTGACGTGAACGTTCGGTGACCACTCGGGAATTCCCGGGAGGCGCACCGCCACCACATTTGCGCAGTTGCCGGAATCAGTCCTCGTCGTCCTCGTCGCCGCTGGTCAGAACGGGTGAACCGTGGTGGGACCAGAGCTTCCACCCGGCCGGGGTACGACGGAACAGATTGGTCGACACGACCTTTCCGCCGACCAGCGGTCCGAGTTCGCCCTCCTCCTCCGCCTCGCCGCCGGACAGGATGTTCTCGGTGCACGTGACAAGGGCCACATCACCGTGGACCTCGGCCTCGACGTCGGTCAGGAAGAACTGGATGTACTCCGTGTTCATCATGATCAGCATGTACGAACGGGTCACCTGGGCCCGTCCGCGCAGCACCGGCCAGCCGGGGTGCACGCACACCACGCCGCCCTTGTCGTCGGCGTCCGCGGCCCCCAGCCAGGCCTCCTCGACCGCCTCCAGGTCCCCCCGTTCCAGCGCCTCGTAGAGTGCCCGGTTCGCCGCCAGCACGGCCTCCAGGTCCGCCTCGCGGGCCCGTCCGGCCGTGCCACCGCTCAACCTGCCGTCACCTGTCACAGACCCTCCCTCACCCCAACCGCGCCGCGCGCTGCCATGCCGCGACCACCCGGACGGCGTCCGCCGTGCCGGACACGTCGTGCACCCGCACCGCCCAGGCTCCGGCCCGGGCCGACAGCACCGACACCGCGGCCGTCGCGTCGTCGCGCTCCCGGGCCGGGCGCAGTTCCCCGGTTGCCGGGTCGGCGAGCAGCGTACCCAGGAACCGCTTGCGCGAAGCGGCCACGAGGACGGGACGGCCGAGCGCGGTGAGCGCGTCCAGCCGTCCGAGCAGCGCCCAGTTGTGCTCGGGGGTCTTGGCGAAGCCGAGCCCCGGGTCGAGGATCAGCTGGTCCTCCTTGACCCCGGCGGCCAGCAGCGCATCCACCCGGTCGGTCAGCTCGGCGACCACGTCCCGCACCACGTCGTCGTAGACGGCCATCCGCTGCATGTCGGCGGACTGCCCGCGCCAGTGCATCACCACGAAGGGCGCGCCGGTCTCGGCGACCACCCGGGCCATCGCCGGGTCCGCCAGCCCGCCGGAGACGTCGTTGACGACCACCGCGCCGGCCTCCACGGCCCGCTCGGCGACCGAGGCCCGCATGGTGTCGACGGAGACCATCACGCCGGCGTCGGCGAGCTCGCGCACCACCGGGACCACCCGGCGCAGCTCCTCCTCCTCGGGCACCCGCTGCGAGCCGGGCCGGGTGGACTCGCCACCGACGTCCACCAGGTCCGCGCCGCGGGCGCGCAGGGCCAGCCCGTGCGCGATCGCCTTGGCGGGGTCGTGCCAGAGCCCGCCGTCGGAGAAGGAGTCGGGCGTGACGTTGACCACGCCCATGACGGCGCAGCGTTCCAGTCGCGGCAGACCGGCCGGGAGGGAGAAGGACGGCGAATCGCTCATGCTGTCCATTATCGAACGCGCCGAAAACGAACGGAGCCCCCGCCGGGGAATCCCGGCGGGGGCGCTGTCCGGAGCACCGGAGCCGCTCAGGCGGCCTCGGTGACGTCGCGGGTCGACGGGACCGGCATCAGGCCCTGGCGCTGGCGCTTGCGGCCGAAGCGCGGCATGCCGAGGGTGATGAAGGCCTCCGCCTGCATCGCGGCGAAGCCGATCCGCGGCAGGTCCCGGGTGTTCGGGAAGACCAGGAAGCGCGGCTCCCACTCGGGCTGGAACTTGGCATTGAACTTGTACAGCGACTCGATCTGGAACCAGCGCGACAGGAACACCAGCAGTCCGCGCCAGGCGCGCAGCACCGGGCCCGCGCCGATCCGCTCGCCGCGGGCCAGTGCCGAGCGGAACATCGCGAAGTTGAGCGACACCCGGCGGACGCCCAGCGCGGGCACCGCCTGCAGTGCAGCGACGATCAGCAGCTCGTTCAGGCCGGGGTCGGCGGCGCGGTCGCGGCGCATCAGCTCCAGCGAGATGCCGTCCGGCCCCCAGGGCACGAAGTGCAGCACGGCCTTCAGGTCGTCGCCGCCCTCGCCCTCCTCCGGCTCCTTGTGGGCGGTGACCACCACGCAGTCGTCGTCCAGCGGGTCGCCGAAGCGGCCCAGCGCCATCGAGAAGCCGCGCTCGGTGTCGGTCCCGCGCCAGCGGGCGGCGGCGTCGGCGATCCGGTACTTCTCCTCGGCGGTGAGCTCGGAGACCCGGCGCACCTTGCAGGAGTAGCCGTTGCGCTCGATGCGCTTGACCATCTGCCGGACGTTGCGCATGGCGCGGCCGGCGAGCGAGAAGGCGGCGGTGTCGACGATCGCCTCGTCGCCCAGCTCCAGCGCGTCCAGGCCCGCCTCCCGGGTCCAGACCTCGCCGCCGACCTCGCTGCAGCCCATCACGGCCGGCACCCAGGCGTGCTCGCGCGCCTCGGTCATGAACACCTTGATCGCGCCCGGCCAGGCCTCGACGTCGCCGACCGGGTCGCCGGAGGCCAGCATCACGCCGGAGACCACCCGGTAGGAGATCGCGGCCTTGCCGGTGGGCGAGAACAGCACGCTCTTGTCGCGGCGCAGCGCGAAGTAGCCCAGCGAGTCGCGCTCGCCGTGCCGCGCCAGCAGCGCGCGGACCTTCTCCTCGTCCTCCTCGGTGAGCTCGGGCTTGGGCTTGCCCGGGCGCAGCGCCAGGTAGGCGGTGGTGAAGGCGGTCAGCAGGCCCAGCCCGCCCAGCAGGTAGGCGACCAGGTCGGACATCCGGATGTTGGTGTAGCGGACCGGGCCCTCGAAGCCGAACAGCCCGTACCCGACGTGCTCCAGGCGCTCGGCCAGACCCGGGTGCCCGATCTCGTACTTGGACCGGGTGCTCACGATCAGCAGGCCGAGCAGCACGCTGAGGACGCCCATGACGACCAGGTTGGCCACCGCCCGCCAGCGGGTGCGCGGGTCGGCCTTGGCGTAGAACTCGCGCCGGTGCAGCAGCATCACCGCGAGGACCGCCAGCGACACGACCGCCGGACCGATCTGGTGCCACCGCACGATGTGCAGCGCCGCGCTGACCGGCAGCAGCACGCAGACCACCCGCCAGGCTCGCCGCTTGCGCCGGCGCAGCGCGTGGGCGAGCGGCACCAGCAGGATGCCGACCATCAGCGTGCCGACCGCGGCCAGGCTGGTGGTGCCGCCGGGCAGCTGCCCGGCGAAGCTGTGCACCCTGGTGTGCCGGAGCTTGGGGAACACCGCGCTGGCGATGTCCAGCAGCCCGATCAGCAGACAGGCGTAGCCGACCGCGCCCGGGAGCCAGGCCCTCGGAACAGCGGCTGCCTGGGTACGCAGCGTCTGCAGGCCGCGGCGACGGCGCGGCGGCTGCTCGGGGCTCGGCTCAACGGACACGGGAACGCTCATGGAAGCTCAGCGTAGAGGCTGCGGTGCGGTGTCCGGTCACTCCGGGGGAGGACGCGTGATGGACCTTCATGCCTATTCCTTCATCAGGCAATGCGCATGCCAAGGATCCGGAAACGGTCGGTAAACCGGGGCCGTGGACGCGCTGCGGGGTTGAGCCGGTGGCGGGAGTCGGGGGAACGCCGCAGCGTGGCGCGGCAGGACCCCCCGGGACGCGTTACGTACGGTGGACGCCGCATTCTAGGGTGCCGGTTGCCTGCGACTTCCCCCGCCCTCCCGGCCCCCTCGCGGGCGCCCGGACAGCCTAGCTGCGGTGGCCCCACCTGACGGGCCGCCAGACGATGAGCCTGCCCCGACAGTGTCCCACCGGAAGGCCGACCGCATGGAACTGACCAGCGACGCTCTGATGAACTCGCTGCTCGCACTCGGAACCGCGGCCCTGGTCACCACCCTGTGGGTCTGGCCCCGGCTGGGCCGGCAGCGGCCGCTGCCGGTGCTCGGCCGGATCGGCCTGCTGACGGTCGTTCAAGTGTCGATCGTGGCCGTACTCGCGCTGTCGGTGAACAACTCGTTCGGGTTCTACACCTCCTGGGACGACCTGCTCGGCCACAGCGGCGCCAAGCTCGCGCTGACCAGCAACGAGAACCACAAGGGCGGCACCCCGGTCGCCGACGCGCTGATCCAGCCGACCACCGAGGGCGGACTGGAGACCGTCACCAACCTGCCGAAGGGCACCCCCGAGGAGGTCGGCAAGGTCGAGTCGGTCCAGGTCAGCGGCAAGGAGACGGGTTTCTCCGACCAGATGTTCGTCTACCTGCCGCCCGAGTACTTCGACCCGAAGTTCGCCCTGGTCCGCTTCCCCGTCCTGCTGGCCATCGCCGGCTATCCGGGCACGGCACTGAACCTGGTCAAGGACCTGTCCCTCCCGCAGTCCGCGTACGAGCTGCAGCGCTCCGGCAAGATGCCGCCGACCGTCGTGGTGATGGTCCGCCCCGGCGTGGTCCCGTCCCGGGACACCGAGTGCGTGGACGTCCCCGGCGGGCCGCGCACCGAGGCCTGGTTCGCCAAGGACGTGCCCGAGGCCGTCCTCGCCACCTACCGGGTCGGCCGCACCGCCGGCTCCTGGGCCACCTTCGGCTACTCCACCGGGGGCAGCTGCGCGCTGCGCCTGGCGATGCGCTTCCCGAACGTCTTCGGCAGCGCGGCCAGCCTGCACGGCGACTTCACCGTGCGCCAGGACGGCTACACCGGCGGCGACCTCTTCAGCGGCGACAAGGCGCTGGCCCAGCAGCACGACCTCGGCTGGCGCCTGCAGAACCTGCCGGTGCCGCCGCTCAACGTGCTGGTGGTGTCCACCCGCAAGGAGTCGGACTACCCGCAGACCATCCAGTTCGTCGACCAGGCCACCCAGGTAGCGGCGGCCAACCCGCAGTTCAAGGTCGACTCGCTCTACCTGGACGACGGCGGGCACAACATCGACAGCTGGATCAAGGAGCTGCCCGCCTCGCTCGAATGGCTGGGCACCCACCTCGGCTAGCGCGTGTGAGTGATTACCCGCCGGTCGGATCGTTCGGCCGACGGCTCGGGGGAACGTATCGCGGCCGTCCGCCCGCCGCCCTCGGCGGGCGCCGCCCCGGATCCGCGCAGGAGGCGCCTTGCTGAGCACCCGATCCCTCTTCGACGAGATCTACCGGAACGACCAGGCGTACCAGCTCTTCTGCAGCATCGCGGCGGGCGGCGAGGACCAGGGCGGCTGGGAGAACGAGCGGATCACCACCCTCACCCGCGACCCGGTCCTGGCCCCGAAGGTCGCCCGGCACGGCGCGGACGAGCGCAAGCACGGCCGGATCTTCACCCAGCTGCTGAACAAGCGCGGCCTGCCCAAGGTGCCCGTCCCGGACGAGGCCGACTACTGCATGCTGCTGGAGCGCCAGGGCGTCGGTCTCTCCCACGAACGGCTGAACAGCGACGTCCCGCTGACCGACCGCGAGATCATCACCTACCTCGCGCACAGCCGGGTCACCGAGCAGCGCGCCGCCGAGCAGATGCGCCAGCTGGTCAAGGTGTACGCGGACAACCCCGAGATCGGCCGGGCGATGCGGATGATCTCCGCCGACGAGGACAACCACCTCGCGTACTGCCACGAGGAGCTGCTGCGGCTGCGGGCCGAGGGCCACGGCCCGTACATCCGGCACACCCTGGAGACCAGCGCCCGCGGCGAGATCCGCACCCACCGGGACGTCGGCCTGGCGGTCGCCGCCCGGATGGCCCGGATCCTGCGCTGGCCGCGCTGGCAGCTGGCCGTGGTCACCCTCGGGGTGCACGCGCTCTACCTGTACGACCGCGCCTACGGCTGGCGCCGGATGGTCACGCTGCGGATGCCCGAGCGCCGCAACGCACTGGGCACCCCGGCTCCGCCGCACGCGGAGCACGAGGTGCCCTGAGCCGTTCGTTCTCCGGCGCCGTCCGGCTACCGGCCGATGATGAGGCTCATCGCCTCGGCCCGGGTGGCCGGGTCACGCAGCTGGCCGCGCACGCACGAGGTGATGGTCTTGGCGCCGGGCTTTCGGATGCCTCGCATCGACATGCACATGTGCTCGCACTCGACCACGACGATCGCCCCGCGGGGCTCCAGGATGCGCATCAGCGCGTCCGCCACCTGGCTGGTCAGCCGCTCCTGCACCTGCGGGCGGCGGGCGTAGACGTCGACCAGCCGGGCGAGCTTGGAGAGCCCGGTGATCTTGCCGCTGGTGGACGGGATGTACCCGACGTGCGCCACGCCCCGGAACGGCACCAGGTGGTGCTCGCAAACCGAGGTCAGCTCGATGTCCTTGACCAGCACCATCTCGTCGTGGCCGAGGTCGAAGGTCGTCGTCAGGACCTCCTCGGGCTCCTGCCACAGGCCCGCGAATATCTCCTTGTAGGCGCGCGCGACCCGGGCCGGGGTCTCCAGCAGGCCCTCGCGGTCCGGGTCCTCCCCCACGGCGAGCAGCAGCTCGCGAATGGCGTTCTCGGCCCGCTTCTGGTCGAAGGTCCCGACGGCGGGCGGACCGTCGAGCGTCACCGGGTCGATCATGCGGGCCTCGCTTACATGTGGGGAAGACTCTGGCTGAACAGCACGGATGCCGCGCCTCCAGGGTACAAACCCTGGTGACGCGGCATCCATTCCCTACGGGACCGGGATCAGCCCTCGACCGGCGGCTCGGCCGCCGGCAGCGGCGGGAGCTTCACGACGTCGACCGGAGCGGCCTCCCCGGCAGCGGCGCCGTTGGTGAGCGCCAGCTCCTTCGGGGACTGCACCGGCGGCCGGGTGGACGGCGTACGACGGGTGGAACCCGTCCACGCCGGCCGGGCCGGACGCTTGACGATCGGGGCGAAGACCTCGGCGATCTGCTCCTTGTTCAGGGTCTCCTTCTCCAGGAGCTCCAGCACCAGGTTGTCGAGCACGTCGCGGTTCTCGACCAGGATCTCCCAGGCCTCGTTGTGCGCGCTCTCGATGAGCTTCTTGACCTCTTCGTCGACCAGCGCGGCGACCTCTTCCGAGTAGTCGCGCTGGTGGCCCATCTCACGGCCCAGGAACGGCTCCGAGTTGTCCGACCCGAACTTGATCGCGCCCAGACGCTCGGTCATGCCGTACTGGGTGACCATGGCCCGCGCCGTGGCGGTGGCCTTCTCGATGTCGTTCGAGGCACCGGTGGTCGGGTCGTGGAAGACCAGCTCCTCCGCCGCGCGCCCGCCCAGCATGTAGGCGAGCTGGTCGAGCATCTCGTTGCGGGTGGTGGAGTACTTGTCCTCGTCCGGCAGCACCATGGTGTAGCCGAGGGCCCGGCCGCGGGACAGGATGGTGATCTTGTGCACCGGGTCGCTGTACTGGCAGGCCGCCGCGACGAGGGCGTGACCGCCCTCGTGGTACGCGGTGATCTTCTTCTCCTTGTCGGACATGATCCGCGTGCGCTTCTGCGGACCCGCCACGACGCGGTCGATCGCCTCGTCCAGGATGCCGTTGTCGATCAGCTTCTTGTCCGAACGGGCGGTCAGCAGCGCCGCCTCGTTGAGGACGTTCGACAGGTCGGCACCGGTGAAGCCGGGGGTGCGCTTGGCGACGGCCGACAGGTCGACGTCGGGCGCGATCGGCTTGCCCTTCTGGTGCACCTTGAGGATGTCCAGCCGGCCCTGGAGGTCGGGGCGCTCCACCGCGATCTGGCGGTCGAAGCGGCCCGGGCGCAGCAGCGCCGGGTCCAGGATGTCGGGGCGGTTGGTCGCGGCGATCAGGATCACGCCGCCCTTGACGTCGAAGCCGTCCATCTCGACCAGCAACTGGTTGAGGGTCTGCTCGCGCTCGTCGTGGCCGCCGCCGAGACCCGCACCGCGGTGCCGACCGACGGCGTCGATCTCGTCGACGAAGACGATCGCCGGGGCGTTCGCCTTGGCCTGCTCGAAGAGGTCGCGGACGCGGCTGGCGCCGACACCGACGAACATCTCGACGAAGTCCGAGCCGGAGATGGAGTAGAACGGCACCCCGGCCTCGCCCGCGACGGCACGCGCCAGCAGGGTCTTGCCGGTACCGGGCGGGCCGTAGAGCAGCACGCCCTTGGGGATCTTGGCGCCGACGGCCTGGAACTTGGCCGGCTCCTGCAGGAACTCCTTGATCTCGTGGAGCTCCTCGACCGCCTCGTCCGCGCCTGCGACGTCGGAGAAGGTGGTCTTCGGGGTGTCCTTGGTGAGCAGCTTGGCCTTGGACTTGCCGAACTGCATGACGCGGGAACCGCCGCCCTGCATCTGGTTCATCAGGAACAGGAAGACCAGGACGATGATCACGATCGGCAGCATCGACAGCAGCAGGCTGACGAAGGTGCTCTGCTTCTCCGGGCTGACGGTGTAGCCCTCGGCGAGCGTGCTCGCGTCCTTGTCGTTGATCTGGGCCTGCAGCTTGTCGGCGATCGCGACACCCTGGTCGCCGATGTACGAGGCCTGGAACTTGGTACCGGACGGGGTCTTGCCCGTACCGGCGGTGGGCAGCGTTGCGCCGTCCTTCAACTGGATCTTGATCGTGTTCGAGTCACCGGTGGTGATCTGCGCCGACTTGACGTTGTGCGCGTCGATCGCCGCGACGACCTGGCCGGTGTCCACCGTCTTGTAGCCGTTCGAGTCCGAAACGACCTGCATCAAGACGATGACGGCGAGGACGGCCAGCACGATCCACATGATCGGCGCACGGAAGTATCGCTTGACGTCCATCCATGCGGGGCGTTGCCGCCCCGTCCCTCCTGCCACTCAACGGCGCCGGGTGGCTGTGGGCCGCGGCGCAATCCGAATCGGTGCTCATGTGAAGAGCGGTTTATTGGACCGTACCGCAGTCGGACCCACCCATGGCGGGAGCGCGGCGACACGGCTGTGGTTCTTTGGTCCCCCCGGTCCAACGGGCGGGAACAACCTACTGTTCCCGCCCATAACCCGAACGGGCCCTCAGCCGCCGTAGACGTGCGGGGCGAGGGTGCCGATGAAGGGGAGGTTACGCAGCTTCTCCGCGTAGTCCAGGCCGTAGCCGACCACGAACTCGTTCGGAATGTCGAAACCGACGTACTTCACGTCGATCTCGACCTTGGCCGCGTCCGGCTTGCGCAGCAGGGTGCAGACCTCCAGCGAGGCCGGGCCGCGCGACCCCAGGTTGCCCAGCAGCCAGGACAGCGTCAGACCGGAGTCGATGATGTCCTCGACGATCAGGACGTCACGGCCGGCGATGTCGGTGTCCAGGTCCTTCAGGATCCGCACCACGCCGGAGGACTTGGTGCCCATCCCGTACGAGGAGACGGCCATCCAGTCCATGGTGACCTGCGAGTGCAGGGCCCGGGCGAGGTCGGCCATGACCATCACGGCACCCTTGAGGACGCCGACGATCAGCAGGTCCTTGCCTGCGTAGTCCCGGTCGATGCGCTCGGCAAGCTCCAGGAGCTTGGCGTCGATCTCGTCCTTGCTGATGAGCACCTTCGCGAGGTCAGCGCCCATGTCGTTCTGGTCCACCGGGGATACGTCCTCAAACGTTCGGGGTCTGTGTGGCCGGCGGCCGGCTCCCCCAGGGGCGTGCCTCGCCCGTCAGTCACCCTGCCGCCGGAAGACCAGCGTGCCACACCTGCGGGTGGCCTCGACGCCCCCGGGTAGGTGCAGCGGCCCCTGGCCCCGCCATCCGGTGACCAGCAGGTCGATCGTCTCCAGGTGCCGGGCGAACAGGTCCCCGGCCGGACAGCCCGCCCGCAGCGCGGCCCGACGGAGCACCCGGCGCCGGACGGCCGGCGGGAGTTCGGCCAGTTTGACGGCGTCCAGGGTGCCTTCGCCCGTACGGAGGTCGCGTTCGGCCAGAGAGGCCCACTGGTCGAGGGCGTCGGCGTCGTCGCGGAACAGCCGGGCGGTGCGGGCCAGCGCCTCGACCACGCCGCCGCCCAGGTGCTTCTCCAGCACCGGCAGCACCTCGTGGCGGACCCGGGAGCGGGTGTAGGCGGGATCACAGTTGTGCGGGTCGTCCCAGACCGGGATCGACTGCGCGGAGCAGGCCTGCCGGGTGGCGGCCCGGTCCAGTTCCAGCAGGGGGCGGCGGTAGCGGCCCTTCTGGGCCGGCATCCCGGCCAGCGAGCGGGCGCCCGAACCGCGGGCCAGGCCCAGCAGCACGGTCTCGGCCTGGTCGTCCCGGGTGTGGCCGAGCAGCACGGCGATCGCGCCGTGACGCTCGGCGGCCTCATCCAGGGCCGCGTAGCGGGCGTCCCGGGCCGCGGCCTCCGGGCCGCCGGCGCGGCCGACCCGGACCGGGACCGCCTCGACCGGGTCGAGGCCGAGCGAGCGCAGCCGGTCGGCCACCTGGTCGGCGCGCTCGGCGGAGCCGGGCTGCAGGCCGTGGTCGATGGTGACGGCGCCGACCCGCAGGCCGATCTTGGGGGCCTCGAAGGCGGTGGCGATGGCCAGCGCCATGGAGTCCGCACCGCCGCTGACGGCGACCAGGACCAGCGGCGAGCCGGGCGCGGCCGGGGTGCGGGGCAACCCGGACGGGTGGCGAGCGGCGTTGCCGATCAGGGTGGTGCCGACGGCGGCACCCACCAGCGGCGCCATGGCGGGGCGCTCGCGGGGCTCGCGCACGGGCGCGGTGAAGGTGGAACCGGCCTCGGCGGCGAGGTCGGTGAGCGTGCGGCGAACGGCCAGGCGTATCGCGGCGACGGCGGGGTGAGGGCCCACGGCGGACGACTCCTCGACGGAGGGGACAGGACTGCGGCGGGCGGCGGGGACCGCACACCTGCATGAGCACCCTGTTACCGGGCGCTCACAGATGGTGGCAGAAAGTCGCGACCCGCTACGCCACCCGCGCCACCGGTACGACCACCGTCCCACGTTCGGGTGAATGAAGAAACGCTTCTTCACTCGCCATCTGCCCGATTGGACCACTCGTACGAGCGGGTTTGACCGCCGCGCGCCGCTTGCCGTCCGGCTCGCGGCGCGCCCGCGTCACGGTGCGTGCCCTCAGCGGGCCACCCGGGCCACCCAGGCGGCCGGGTCGTGGATCTCCTCCTTGGTCGGAAGGGTGTTCGGGGACGTCCACACCCGGTTGAACCCCTCCATGCCGACCTGCTCCACCACCCCGCGCACGAACACCGCGCCGTCCTGGTACTGGCGCAGCTTGGCGTCCATGCCCAGCAGCCGGCGCAGCAGCAGGTCGAGCCGGTTCGCACCGCGGTCCCGGCGCTGCTGGAACTTCTCCCGGATCTCCGCGACCGTCGGCACCACCGCCGGGCCGACACCGTCCATCACCACGTCCGCGTGGCCCTCCAGCAGCGACATCACGGCCGTCAGCCGGCCGAGGATCTCGCGCTGCGCGGGCGACTGGACGATCTCCATCAGGTTCGACGAGGAGGCGCCCTCCCGGCCGCCCACGCCCGGCAGCCCGCCGAACGAACCCGCGGCGTCGCGCAGCCGGTCCAGCAGCGCGCCCGGGTCGACGTCCGTCTCGGTGAGGAAGGACTGCACCTCCGACTGGATGTGGTCGCGCAGCCACGGCACCGCGGTGAACTGCGTCCGGTGCGTCTCCTCGTGCAGGCAGACCCAGAGCCGGAAGTCGGACGGGTCGACGTCCAGCTCCCGCTCGACGTGCACGATGTTCGGCGCCACCAGCAGCAGCCGGCCCGGCCCGGGGCCCTCCGGCCCCAGCCGCGGCTTGTCGAACAGCGCCGCCGGGCTGTCCGGCGCCTCCAGCGAGGGCTCGGCCGGGGCGAAGGTCTCGTACTGGCCCAGCACCTTGGTCGCCAGGAACGCCAGCAGCGCCCCGACCTCGATGCCGGTCGCCTTCTCCCCCACCGTGCCGAACACCCCGGCCGTCGCGCTGTTCGCGCGGCGGGCCTGCAGCTTCTCCACCAGCGGCTGGACGACCGTGCGGAAGCCCGCCACGTTGGCCCGCACCCACCCGGGGCGGTCCACCACCAGGACCGGCGTCGCCGCGGCCCGCGCCAGGCTCGACGACCGCATGCCGGTGAACGCCCGTACGTGCTCCTCCGCCTCCAGGGCGTGCCGACGCAGCTCGGCGACCACCGCCGCGGCTTCCGCCCGGCTCACCTCCGGCCCCGGCCGCACCAGTCTGGTCGCAGTTGCGACCGCGAGGTTCCAGTCGACCATGTCAGCACCGCCACTCGCGCTCGTCATGCCCTCACCGTACGTGCTCCCCACCACCAACGGCAGCCACCTGCCCGGAACACCCCTCCCCGACACCGCCTCCCCGCGCCGGTCCAGGCCCAGCGGGCACACCGGCCCCACGGCGGCCTGGATTCGGCGGCCCGTTTCACCGGTCCGTTTCACCGGTCCGAGCAGCACCGGGGAAGGCGCGCCGGAGCCGCGCACGGGCGGTGCGGGCGGGTCAGTGGCAGCCGCAGGCGGCGAGATGGGCGGCGATGCGGTCCATCGCCGCGCGGGCGGTGTCGACGGGCGCGGGAGTGCGGGTCATCACGGCGAAGGCGAGGAGCCGGCCGTCGGCGTCGACGACGGTGCCGGCGAGGGTGTTGACGCCCCTGAGGGTGCCGGTCTTGGCGCGGATCAGGCCGGCCGCGCCGGCGGCGCCGGAGCCACTGCCGTAGCGCTTGCCGAGGGTGCCGGTGAAGCCGGCGACCGGGAGGCCGGTGAGGACCGGCCGCAGCGCGGGGTGCTGCTCGGAGGCGGCCAGGGAGAGGAGGCGGACCAGGACGGCGGGCGGTATCGCGTTGTCCGGGTGCAGGCCGCTGCCGTCGTCGAGGACCACGCCCGTCATCGGCACGCCGAGCCGGGCGAGCTCCTGGGTGACGGCAGCGGCCGCCCCCTCGAAGCCGGCCGGCTGATGGGCGGCGAGGGCGACCTGACGGGCGATCGCCTCGGCGAGCTGGTTGTCGGAGGTGGTCAGCAGGCGCTCGACCAGCCGGTCGACCGTGGGCGAGTCGACCCGGCCGAGGACGGGCGCGTCGGCGGCGGCCGGGGCGGCGGCGGGCCTGGCCCTGCCCTCCACCGTGACGCCCTGGGCCCTGAGCAGGGCGGCGAAGGCCTCGGCGGCGGCACCGGCCGGGTCGGCGACGCGGTCGGGCGCCTCCTCGCGGCTCCTCGGGTCCGCCTTGGCCTCGTCCACCATCAGCGGGACGACCAGGGCGATGTTCTGCGCGTCGTGGTTCCTGTGCTGCGGGTTGCCGCTGTACAGCGACAGGTCGTAGTCCAGCTTGACGGTGGTGGTGCCGGCGGCGGCGAGGGCGGCGGCGGTCTGCCGGGCGAGGGCGTCCAGCGAGGCGGGGGCGGTGTCGGCGTCAGCGGGCTGGCCGCCGATCTGCACCTGGTCGGCGGGCAGTGCGGTGAGCGTCGGGTCGCCGCCGCCGACCAGGGTGACCGTGCCGGGGTCCGCGCCTCGGACCACCCGGGTGGTCAGTCGGGCGTCGCCGGGGATCAGGGACAGGGCCGCGACCGAGGTCGCCAGTTTGGTGGTGGAGGCGGGCGTGGCCGGGGTGTTCTCCCCGGAGCCGTACAGGAGTTGACCGCCGGCGGCGTCCGCGACGGCGAAGGTGACCTCACCGAGGTTCCGGTCGGCGAGCACGGCGGCGAGCGCCTGCTGCAGGCCCTGCGTGCTGGGGGCCGCGGCCTCCGGACCGGCCGCGGCGGCGGCCAGGACGGCGCCCGGCACGGGGCCCGGTCGCGCGGCCGCCGCGTCACCGCCGCCGGTGGCGGGCGCGGAGGCCGGCGCGGAGGCGGGCGATCCGGACCGGCGGCCGGGCGTGGCACTCCGGCCTTCGCCGGACCCGGGCCCGGCGCCGACCTTCCCGTGGTCGCCCTTCCTGCCGTCGTGCCCGTCCCCGCTGTCGCGGTCGTCGTCCTCGCCGTGCCCGGCGCTGTGCCCGCCCGGGACCGGGGACGGCTGGGCGTACGCACCGCTCGCGGTCAGGACCGTTCCGGCGACCAGGACCGCCGCCCCGAACAGCCCCGCGGCCGTCCCCCTGCGGCGGCGAGCCGCCCCTCCCCCAGCGCCCACCGACCGGCCCCTTTCCCGAGCACTCACTCCCGTAGGAGACACTTGGATTCTGTCAGTCCCTACCTTGGAGGAACCGTTGGAATTCGACGTCCTTATCGAAATCCCGAAGGGCTCTCGTAACAAGTACGAGGTCGACCACGAGACCGGCCGTCTGCGGCTCGACCGGATGCTCTTCACCTCGACCCGTTACCCGGCGGACTACGGCTACGTCGAGGGCACGCTCGGCGAGGACGGCGACCCGCTGGACGCCCTGGTCATCCTGGACGAGCCGACCTTCCCGGGTTGCCTCATCAAGTGCCGCGCCATCGGCATGTTCCACATGACCGACGAGGCCGGCGGCGACGACAAGCTGCTCTGCGTCCCGGCGACCGACCCGCGTTGGGAGCACCTGCGCGACATCCACCACGTGTCGGAGTTCGACCGCCTGGAGATCCAGCACTTCTTCGAGGTCTACAAGGACCTGGAGCCCGGCAAGTCCGTCGAGGGCGCCAACTGGGTCGGCCGCTCCGAGGCCGAGGCCGAGGTCACCGCTTCGATCAAGCGTCTGGCGGACCAGGGCGGTCACTGAGCCGTCGTTCCGATCTCGTTCGATCAGGGCAGTTCGAGGTAGGTCGGGACAGCGCGGGGCCGGGGTTCACGGATTCGTCCGCGGACCCCGGCCCCTGTCGCACCCGGGGCCGTGTCGCAGCCGGCCCGGGTCACAACCGGGCCCGGGACCCCTCGCGGAACGGGTTGCCGACAGACTGTCGACAACCCGAGAGGTCAGGTTAGGCTAACCAATATGTCGGGGTCGAAGCCGACCCGGCCACAGCCGATCCCTGGAGGCCGCATGCCCGCGCCCGAGACCCTCCCGTTCTCCACCGTGCTCCGCACCGCCAGCAGCGAGGAGCACGAGGCGGCCGAACACTCCTCGTTCATGAGCCGCCTGCTCGGCGGACAGCTCGGGATCGAGGCGTACGCCGACCTCACCGGCCAACTCTGGTACGTCTACCGGGCCCTGGAGAGCCGGACCGAGCAGCTCGCCGCACACCCCCTGGCCGGGCCCTTCGTCGACCGGTCGCTGCTGCGCACCGCCGCCATCGAGCACGACCTGGCGCACCTGCGCGGCCCCGACTGGCGGGACGGCCTGGCGCCTCTCCCGGCCACCGCCGCGTACGTCGCACGGGTCGAGGAGCTGGCCACCGGGTGGCCGGCCGGGTACATCGCGCACCACTACACCCGCTACCTCGGTGACCTGTCGGGCGGCCAGATCATCCGGGGCATCGCGGAGAAGACCTGGGGCATCGCGCGCAAGGGCGACGGCGTGCGGTTCTACGTCTTCGAGGAGGTCGACAACCCGGCCGCCTTCAAGCGCGACTACCGGGCCAGGCTGGACACGGCAGGGGCCGCGATGGACGAGGTCGAGCGGCGCCGGGTGGTCGAGGAGTGCAAGCGGGCCTTCGCGCTCAACGGGGCGGTCTTCCGTGACCTCGACACCCGCTACCCACTGGGCGCGTAGCCGCTTCCACGCGACAACGGGGTCGGCCCCGGCGGGCGACCGCCCGCCGATGCAGACCCCTGATGCCTCCTCAGGCCCTTTTGGCACAAGGCAGTTGCACACCAGCACGACGGCGCTGCCGCCGACCGGCAGCAGACCCGCCGCGGTGCGAGCAGCGGGACCACCGGGGTGCCGCCGGTGCTGCCGGTGCTGCCGGAGCGGGGCTGACCCGGGTCAGTCCTCCAGCCGGAAGCCGACCTTCATGCAGACCTGGAAGTGCTTGATCCGGCCGTCCTCCAGATGGCCCCGGACCTGCGAGACCTCGAACCAGTCGAGGTTGCGCAGCGTCTGGGCGGCCCGCTCCACCCCGTTGCGGATGGCGGCGTCGATGCTCTCGGTCGACGACCCGACGATCTCGGTCACCCGGTACACGTGGTCGGTCATGGCGGACTCCCTCAGCTGTGCGACGGCCCCCGGTCCACCGTGCACCGCCGCCGCGCCGCCCGCACCCCGGCGGGCGGCCGCCGTTCTCCGTGCAGGGGTCCGACGGGCTCCCGAGCGGCTCCTGACCGCGGGCCCGGGGTCAGTTCCGGCCCGCGGGGCCCGCCCGGCCCCGGAACTCCGCCCCAGCAGGCCCGGGGAGGCCGTCCCAACAGGCCCTGGGAGGCCGGCCGAGCCGGCCCTGGAAGGCCACCCCCCGCAGGCCCTAGAAGGCCGCCTGCACCTGTCCGACCGCGGCGCCGCCGCCGAGCAGCGGAGCCGCGCCGATCCGCTCGACGGTCTCCTCCGCGCCGGTCACCCCGAGCCGGCGCAGGGCGGCCGCCAGGACCGGTCCGCGGGCGCGCTCGCCACCGTCGTCGATCTTGAAGGCCAGCGCCCGGCCGTCCGGCAGGGCCACCACCTGGACGGCCTCGGCGCCCATCTTGGACAGCGCGCCGGGGACCGCCCGCATCAGCCAGGTGTCGGCCCGGCGGGTGCCGGCCACGTACTCGGGGTGGGTGCGCATCGCGTCGGCCACCCGGCGCGGCGCGGTCCCCGTGGCGGCCAGCACCAGGCCGCGGTAGCTGCGGGCCAGGCCGGTCAGGGTGACGGCCAGCAGCGGGGCGCCGCAGCCGTCGACACCGGCGTGCGCGGGGGTCTCGCCGGTGCCCTCCTCCAGGGCCTCGCGCGCCAGCCGCTGGATCGGGTGGGCCGGGTCGAGGTAGCTCTCGGTGTCCCAGCCGTTGGCCACGCAGGCGGCGAGCCAGCCGGCGTGCTTGCCGGAGCAGTCCATCAGGATCGGGGCGCGGTGGCCGCCGGCGCCGAGCAGCAGCTCCGCCTCGGTCTCGTCCAGCGGCAGGTCGGCCGGGGTGCGCAGGGCCGATTCGTCGAGCCCGGCGGAGGCGAGGATGGCCCGCACGCCGTCGAGGTGAAACGATTCTGCGGAGTGGCTGGAGGCCGCCAGCGCCAGCAGCTCACCCTCGATCGCCAGCCCGGCCCGCAGCGTGGCGACCGCCTGGAACGGCTTGGCCGTCGACCGCGGGAAGACCGGCGCGTCCGGGTCGCCCAGCGCGAACTCGACCGAGCCGTCGGCGGCGAGCAGCACCAGGGACCCGTGGTGGCGGCCCTCGACGAAGCCGGATCGTATGACCTCGGCGAGCACGGGCGCGGTGGCGAGCTGGGGCATGGGGGGTGGGCCTTCCGGGGCGAGGGTGAGCCGGGAGCGAGCCGGGCCCCACCCGCCCGCAGCGACTCACCCGGTCAGAGCGGCCCCCCTGCGAGCAGGTCGTCGACCCGTGCTTCCCCATCACGGTACCTGCGGGTGATCTCGGCATTGCAACCGTCGGCCGTGCGCAGCAGCCGCTGACGCCGGCCGGACACCTCCCGCTCGTGCGCGCGAAGCCGCTCCAGGGCGGCCTGCAGCTCCTCGGTCGGGTGGGCCGCCAGGTCGGCCAGCTGGACGTCGCCCATCAGCGCGTCCGCCTCCAGCCGGGACTCCCGGGTGCGCGGCAGGCCGAGGGTGACGTGCCGGGCCGAGCGCCGCACGGTGGAGGGCGCGTCGGTCAGGATGGCCGGCAGCCGGTCCAGCAGGTCGCCGGGGACCGGGTCGGGGCCGGGCGCGCCGACCGCCCGGACCGGGCCCGCGCCGGGACGCCGGTCGAGCTCGGCTCGCAGGATGTCCATCCGCCCGTGCAGCAGCCGCCGCAGGTACGACAGGTCGGCCTCCTGCTCCATGGTCTCCCGGCGCAACACCCGCAGCTGGTCCAGGCCCAGCCGCCCCAGGTCCGGCTCGCCCTCCGCACCCGCCACCGGGCCGCGCGGGGCCCCGGGGGCCCGTACCACCTGCCCGGCCCGGTCCCGCGCCGCGCTGCTCGCGTCCATCACCCAACCCACCTGCCGTCGTCCGATCCCGCCCGCTCGCGGCACCCCGTCCCTGCCGCCGGTCCGGCCCGTCCCCCGACGGGCTCGGCGTTCCGTGCGTGGCACGCCCGGGAGCCCCCGGAGGTTCCGCTCCCCGGCCGCGACCACCCGTCGGGGCGACGCCGCCAGAACACCTGACCCACCGGCTCGACCGCCCGGCCGAACCCGGGGCCCGGCGCGGCGGACCTGATGGCGCCCCGGACCCTTCGTACGGCCACCAGCGTGCCACCCCGCCCGGCGCGCGCGCACCGCCCGTGCACCCGAACGGCCCCCTGGCGAACGGGGGTGGCTGGTATGACCGGACCTTTCCGCAGGAAGCGCGGCGCCTGCCCCGGCGCAGGCGCTCACGTCATGGCGTGCGGCATCCTCCTACGCGCCCCTCGTGTGCGCCCTGAGAGACCTCTGTGACGCACGTGGGGGACACGGCGGGACACGGCGGGGGCGTACGGGCGACGCGACGCGGGAGGCGGGGGCGTACGGGCGACGCGACGCGGGAGGCGGGGGCCGGGCGAGGCGGACCCGGCGGCGCGCGCGGGGGCACGCGGCCGTGTGCGGAGCGCGGTCGCAGGGGCCGGGAGCCCCGGCCCCCTCCCGCCCGGGGCCGTCGGCGCCCTCCGGCACAATGACGGCATGCGAGCAGTGGTGCAGCGAGTGAGCGAGGCCCGGGTGACCGTGGCCGGTGAGACCGTCGGCGCGATCGAGGGGCCCGGGCTCTGCGTCCTGGTCGGCGTCACCCACGACGACACCCCCGACAAGGCCGCCCAACTGGCCCGCAAGCTCTGGACGCTGCGGCTGCTGCCGGCGAACGAGGAGGGCGTCGAGCAGAGCTGCTCGGACCTCGGCGCCCCGCTCCTGGTGATCAGCCAGTTCACCCTCTACGGAGACGCCCGCAAGGGCCGTCGTCCCACCTGGAACGCCGCCGCCCCCGGCCCGGTCGCCGAACCGCTGGTGGACGAGGTGGTCGCCCGGCTGCGGGCGCTGGGCGCCAAGGTGGAGACGGGCCGGTTCGGCGCCGACATGCAGGTGGCGCTGGTGAACGACGGCCCGTTCACCGTCCTCGTCGAGGTCTGAGCGTCCCGGCCGGGCACGGATCCGGGCGCGGGCCCGACCGGACCGGCCCGGCGCCCGGCGCGGCCTACTGCGGGACGATCACGTCCTGGGTGCCCGGCACCGTCCCGGCCAGCAGCACCGCGTCCACCGGGACGTTCCGCTTGACGATCGCCAGCGCGATCGGCCCCAGCTCGTGGTGCCGGGCCGAGGAGGTCACGAAGCCGAGCGCCCGGCCGTCCGGGTCGGTGGCCAGCCGCACCTCGGTGCCGTGCGGGGGCAGCGACTCCTCGGTGCCGTCCAGGTGCAGGAAGACCAGCCGGCGCGGCGGGCGGCCCAGGTTGTGCACCCGGGCGACGGTCTCCTGGCCGCGGTAGCAGCCCTTCTGCAGGTGCACGGCGGTGCGCAGCCAGTCCACCTCGTGCGGGATGGTCCGGTGGTCGGTCTCGAAGCCGAGCCGGGGCCGGTGGCCCTCGATCCGCAGCGCCTCGTAGGCCCAGATCCCGGCGGCCGGGCCGTATCCGGAGGTGAGCTTCTCCAGGTCGGCGCGTGGCACGAACAGGTCGCGCCCGTAAGGGAGTTCGCGGACGGCGGCGACGCCCTCGACGGAGGCGGCGGAGCCGGCCGGCAGGTGGACCACGGCGTATTCGGCGGTCGCGTCGGCGACCTCCACCCGGTAGAAGAACTTCATGCTCTCCAGGTAGGCGACCAGCGCGCCCTGGGTGCCCGGCTCGACGTGCGCCCAGGTGGTGGTGCCGTCGTCCACCAGGTAGAGGGCGTGCTCGACGTGCCCGTTCGGGGAGAGCACCAGTGCCTCGGCCGCCTGCTGCGGCGCCAGTTCGCTGACGTGCTGGGTGAGCAGCAGGTGCAGCCAGGAGAGGCGGTCCGCGCCGGTGACGGTGACGACCCCGCGGTGCGAGAGGTCGACGAAGCCGGTGCCCCGCGCGAGGTTGCGTTGCTCGCGGAAGATGTCGCCGTAGTGGGCGGCGACGCCCTCGTCGGCCCCCTCGGCGGGGACGGCTCCGGGCAGGGCAAGCAGCGGGCTCTTCACACCGGTCATACCGGCCAGCTTACGGCCGGTCCCCGGCGAGCTTGGCGGTGCAGTCGGCACAGCGGCCGAAGATGGCGAAGTGCTTGAGGTCGGTGTCGAAGCCGTGCTGCGCGCGCAGGCTGTCGATCAGCGGCTGGGCGATCTCGGTGTCGGTCTCGGTGACCTTCTCGCAGTCCCGGCAGACCAGGTGCAGGTGGTGGTGGCGGCCGGCCAGGTGGTAGGTCGGGGCACCGTGGCCGAGGTGGGCGTGCGAGACCAGGCCCAGTTCCTCCAGCAGCTCCAGGGTCCGGTAGACGGTGGAGATGTTGATGCCGCTGGCGGTCCGCCGGACGTGACAGAGGATGTCGTCCGGGGTGGCGTGGTCGAGGGCGTCGACGGCCTCCAGCACGAGCTGCCGCTGCGGGGTGAGGCGGTAGCCGCGCTCGCGCAGGTCGGTCTTCCAGTCGCCGGAGAGCTGCCAGTCGGTGGTGCCGGTGTCCGCCACGGTGCTGTCCCTGCCAAGGTCGGGGGTCCTGATGCAAGTGTAGGGACCGGCCGCGGGCCGGTCCCTACCTCGTGCACGACTGTGCCGTCACACGGGTCGTGCCTACTTGAAGAAGGCGATGCCGTCGTCCGGCAGGTCGTTGATGTCCTTGATCAGCTGGGCCGGGCTGAGCACCTTCTTCAGCTGCGCGGACATGTACGGGCGCAGCGGCACGTTCGGCGCGGCCTTCTCGCCGACCCAGAGCAGCTCGCTGTTGACGAAGCCGTACAGACGCTTGCCGCCCGAGTACTCCGGCGAGCCCTCGATCCGGGCCACGGCGTCGGTGGAGACGTCGACCTGGGGCTTGCCGTCGGCCAGCTCGCCGTACCAGATCTCGACGGTGCCGTCGTCACGGACGGAGGAGATCTCGATCCCCCGGGCGCCGCTGGTGCCGTCGTGGTTGCTCGTGATGCGCCAGAACGCGTGCTCGTTCTCCAGCGGGCGGACCTTCTCGCCCTCGTTGTCCAGCACCCAGGTGCGGGAGCGGAACTCCAGGAAGGGGCGGCCGTCGTGCCGGATCACGATCTCCTGGCCGAAGTTGCACTTCTCCGCGCCGGGGCCCCCTTCACCCGGCAGAGGGGCGTAGACGCCCGCGCCCTCCCAGGTGCCGAGGAGGAAGGCGAGCGGGACGACGTCCTTGTGGAGGTCGGAAGGGATCTCGATCATGTTCCTGGTCGCTGTCGTCGTCGGTGTGGGGCTGCCTCAACCGTACGGCAGGCTCAGCGCTGGCCCTGGTACAGCTTCATCACCGAGAAGATGGCGAACCAGGTGATCAGCACGGCCATGAGGGCCAGCAGACCGTCGAAGAACATTTCCAGACCGGACACGGGGGGCTCCCAGGCGGCGACAGTGTGGTGGATTTTGCTGCGCTCACTCTATCCGTCGGGCCACGGCCGGTCGCGGTGAGCCCCACCACGTCGCGGTTCCGCGCCGGTGCTACCACGCCGCTCAAGCTTTGCCCGCGGGTTCCGGGGATGACGGACGGCGGGGGTGGCGGGCGCTCTAAGGTGTCGCCATGTCGAAGAAACTGGTCATCAAGGTCACCGCAGGTGCGGACGCGCCGGAGCGGTGCTCGCAGGCGTTCACGGTGGCGGCGGTGGCCGTCGCCAGTGGGATCGAGGTCTCGCTCTGGCTGACCGGCGAGTCCTCCTGGTTCGCGCTGCCGGGCCGGGCGGCGGAGTTCGAACTGCCGCACGCGGCACCGCTGCCGGACCTGTTGGAGTCGATCCGGGCGGCCGGCTCGGTGACGCTGTGCACCCAGTGCGCGGCCCGGCGCGGGATCGAGCAGAAGGACACCGTCGAGGGCGTCCGGATCGCGGGCGCGCAGGTCTTCGTCAGCGAGATCATGGCGGACGGCGTCCAGGCCCTCGTGTACTGACGGGCGCCGCCGAACCCTGATGTGCGCCGACGGCTACGGACGCTGCTCGTGGTCGGGGTGGTCCCGGTCGTGGCCGGGATCCTCCCACTTCGGGTCGTCCCAGCGCGGGTCGTTCCACCAGTCGTCGTCCGGGTCCCGCTTGTTGGCGAACACCGCGGCGGCCGGCGGGATCACCATCGCGACCACGCACATGCCGATCGCCGCGCCGACCGAGAAGAACCGCACCACGCCCCAGGCCATGACGAACAGGCCCAGGCACACGCCCATCATGGCGAAGTAGTAGCGACGCCGCCGCCTTGCCTGCACTCCTCCACGGTACGGCCGAGGGCCCCTGCACGGCAGGGGCCCTCGGAGTGTCGTCCGCACTCGGGTGGCCGCGCACCGGTCCGCGCGCGGCAGTCCGCACGCTCCGGTCCACGCGCTCCGGTCTACGCGCTCCGGTCGGGAGGCGGTCAGACCGCGATCGCGACCTCGACGGCGGCGCCCTGGGAGGCCACCACCTGACGGTCCACGGTCTGGCCCGGCACCAGCGCCCGCAGGGTCCACTTGCCCGGGCGGGCGAAGAACCGGAACTGGCCGGTCGCCGAGGTGGGCACCTCGGCCGTGAACTCTCCGCCCTCGTCCAGCAGCCGGACGTAGCCGTTGACCGGCTCACCGTCGCGGGTCACCGAACCCTGGATGATCGTCTCGTTCGCCACGTCAACTCCTGCCAGGTCCGGGCCGCCGGCCTTCGCACCGCACATGTCTGTTTCCCTTCTGACTTACGGGTCGAGCCGGAGGCTCAGTTGCTGCCGAGCTCGATCGGCACGCCGACCAGGCTGCCGTACTCGGTCCACGAGCCGTCGTAGTTCTTGACGTTCTCCTGGCCGAGCAGCTCGTGCAGCACGAACCAGGTGAGCGCGGAGCGCTCGCCGATGCGGCAGTAGGCGATGGTGTCCGTCGCCAGGTCGACGCCCTCGGCCTCGTACAGCGCCTTGAGCTCGTCGTCGCTCTTGAAGGTGCCGTCGTCGTTGGCGTTCTTGGCCCACGGGATGTTGCGGGCGCTCGGCACGTGGCCGGGGCGCTGCGACTGCTCCTGCGGGAGGTGGGCCGGGGCGAGCAGCTTGCCGGAGAACTCGTCGGGCGAGCGGACGTCGACCAGGTTCAGGGTGCCGATGGCGGCGATCACGTCGTCGCGGAAGGCGCGGATCGACGAGTCGGCGGGCTGCGCCGCGTACTCGGTGGCCGGGCGGGCCGGCACCTCGGAGACCAGGTCGCGGGAGTCCAGCTCCCACTTCTTGCGGCCGCCGTCCAGCAGGCGGACGTCGCCGTGGCCGTACAGCTTGAAGTACCAGTAGGCGTACGAGGCGAACCAGTTGTTGTTGCCGCCGTACAGGACGACGGTGTCGTCGTTGGCGATGCCCTTGGCGCTGAGCAGTGCCTCGAAGCCGGCCTGGTCGATGAAGTCGCGGCGGACCGGGTCCTGGAGGTCCTGCTTCCAGTCGATCCGGACGGCGTTGCGGATGTGGTTCTTCTCGTAGGCGGAGGTGTCCTCGTCGACCTCGACGATGACGACCTTCGGGTCGTCCAGGTGGGCCTGGACCCAGTCGGCGTCGACCAGGACGTCGCTGCGGCTCATGGTGGGTTCTCCATCCGAGGGCGGTTTGCGGAAGGTGCTGCTCAGGGGGGTACTGCAGGAGCGCCCGGCGGGTACGGTCCGAATCCCTGTCCGAATACTGGGACAACGCGGGTGGACCGGTGCGGCGGGGCAGGAGACTGCGGAGTACATCGGCGCCGGCCCGCGACTGCGGCCGGGAACGGTCACCGGGGAGATCGGCGGCGGGCTTCAACTGCCCTGCCGGGATGCCGAGTCAGCGCATTCGACACAGACAGGCGGCCACGCGGCACAGGTCTACCGCCCGCCGCTTCGTGAGGTCCGTCTGTCGCTTCATGCCGACGATGCTAGGGACACCGACGGCCCGCTGTCATCAGCGTATCGAATATTGAGATCAAAACATCCACATTGCAAGATTTGGCCTTCGTCCGACCCGTCGGGCCCGGCCCGGCCGCCCCTCAGCGGCACGCAACGGGCGGAAACACCACCGCTCCGCGGTCCGCGCTGGACAGCGCGTCTCGCGGAGCGGAACGTTTCGGCGGTATGAAGATCACGGATTCGGAGACCCGACGGACCTTGGACTCCCGGCCCCCGGCCCTCCCGGACCCTCGGCGGGACGACGGGCAGCAGGACGACGACGGCGGGATCAGCCCAGGAGCTTGACGCCCTTGCCGTCGAAGGTCAGCTGGAGACCCTCCGGCAGCGGCGCCACGCCGTCCTTGTCGCCGTCCTTGGCGGCCAGCTTCAACCCGGCCGGCAGCGTGTCCAGCGTGAAGCTCATCGGCTCGATCTGCTGGTTGGCCATCCCGGCGACCATCCCCGCCAGGGAAGTCAGCCGGAAGCCGTCCACCGTCACGGTGTTCCCGTCGTTGTGCACGGTGCCCTCGCCGATCGCGATCGGCCCCAGCGAGGCCTTGACCTTGCCCGGGCCGCCGTACGACAGGCTCAGCCGGGTGGTGCTGCCCACCGGCAGCTTGGCGCCGTGCAGCAGCTGTGAGGCCGGCGGCAGCAGCTGCGCGAGATCCGGGTACGAGATCACGCCACTGCCGGTGCCGTTGTCCACCGTGGCGCTGTTCATGCTGTCGCTCACCTTGACGCCGGCAAGCTTCGCCTTGAACGAGTGCAGCGCCACCTGGTGGCTGCCGTCACCGACGGTGAGGCCGTCGGCGGATATCCGGACGTCGTCCAGCTTCATCGACAGCACCTGGGTGAGGAACGGGAAGCCCTCGATCGAGACGTCCGGCCGCTGGCTCATCCGGCCGCTCTGCACGATCCGGTCGGCGGCCTCGTCCTCGGCCACGCCGACCGCGATCCGGTCGGCGCCCACCAGGAGGCCGGAGAGCACCACCAGGCCGATCGTGGCCTTCAGCCATCCGCGCATCGTGTCCCCCGTCGTCGCCGGTCGCTGTGGTCGTTCACAGGTCGTTCGCAGGTCGTTCGTCGCCGTCGTCCACCGGCCCGTGGCGACCGCCGGACGCGGCCGCTCCGCACGACGGTACGACGTCCCGCCCCGGAGCATGGTTCCGGGACGGGACGTCGGTGGGAAGGGCGCTCCCCTGCGCCGGGAGGATCAGGCCAACAGATCGGTGGCGATCCAGATCAGCGGCGCGGCCACCGCCAGCGGCAGCGCCACGCCCGCCGTCATGTGCACGAACCGGGACGGGAAGTCGTACGCGGCGACCCGGCGGCCGACCAGCGCCCCCAGCCCGGCGAGCGCGCCCAGCGCCACCGGAGCACCCACCAGCAGGCCCAGCGCCACGGCTGCGGCCAGGCCCAGGACCGGGCCCAGCTGCTTCGGGCCGGGCAGCGGCGCCGCGGCCAGCAGCGTGGCCAGCGCGACCGCACCCACCCCGGCCGGCACCCAGTCGGCCAGCAGCAGCGAGGTGCACAGCGCCGTCACCACGGTGGCCGAACCCAGCACCGTCAGGGCGTAGAACCGCTCCTTCGGGTCCGACGGACGGAACGTCTGCAGCACCAGGACCAGCAGGAAGAACCCGCCCAGCGTGCCCACCACGGCCGCCACGCCGCCGTCGGAGTCCGCCAGCAGCACCGCCACGTCCGCGGTGAGCCCGGCCAGCGCGGCGAGCAGGATGCCCTGGCGGGCCGGCCACATGCCGTTCAGCCGGAACCAGCCGGCCGCCGTCAGCAGCTGCAGCAGCGCGACCACCAAGGCCAGCGCCACCTGTCCGAGCGCCGCACCGCCGGCCAGCAGCGCGGCCGCACCGGCCGTGATCAGGGCCGGCTGCAGGCCCGGGTCGATGATCGGCGAACCGGTCCGGCCGCGCGGACCGGCGGACGGCACGGGCTGCGCCGGGACGGCCGCGAACGGCGGCACGGCCGGGGCACCCACCGCCCCGCCCGGTCCGGGCCCGCCGGGGGCGGGCGGGCGCTTGAGCGTCATGGTCGGCGGATCGAAGGCCTCCGCCGTCTGCTGCGCGGCAACGGGCTGCGGCTCGGCAGGCGGCGTCTGGGCCGGGGCCGCGTGCCGGGCCCGGGACCGGGCCGGCGCCTGCTGCGGTGCCTGCGGATGCTGCGGCTGCGGTGCCTGCGGGTGTTGCGGCTGCGGCTGCCAAGGCTGAGCCGGAGGCTGGTGCTGGTGCTGGTGCTGGTGCTGGGCCGGAGCCTGCCCCGGATGCCGGGGCGGCGCGGCGGGCATCGCACCGGAGACCACCACCGGCGGCAGCAGCGTGGTGGCCGCGGCGTCGTCCATCGGGGGCACCGGCGGCAGCAGCGTGGTCGCGGCCGCGTCGTCGAACGCCGGCACCGCCGGCAGCACCGCCGTCGCCTCCGCGTCCGCCGAATAGCCGTACGGCGGCGGCTGCTGCGGCGGGTACTGCGCGTGCTGGTGCTGCGCGTGCTGCTGCTGCGGGTGCTGCGGGTACCCCTGCGGGGCCTGGGACTGCTGCGGGGCCTGGGGCCGGGCGTGCTGCGGCTGGGCCTGCTGCGGGTCGGGCTGGGCCTGTCGGGGCCACTCGCCGTAGCCGCCGCGGTTCGGGTCGTTCATGTCCGTCACGCCGCTCAGCCTCCCGCGAACGGCGGGAGGATCTCGACCGTCCCGCCCTCGGTCAGGGCGACGGTCGTGTGGTCCCGGCCGCCCACCTGGGCGCCGTCGACCAGGTACGAGCTGTGCCCGAGCAGCCGGACGAGCTTCGGCTTGTCGGCGTGCCGCTCCTTGGCCGCCGCGAGCGCCTCCGCCAGGGTCGCCGCCTCGTACGGCTCCTCGGCCAGGCCGGCCTCGGACTTCGCCGCCGCCCAGTAGCGGATCGTGCCGCGCACCCGGGCGCCGCTCGCGGGCTCGGTGGTCGCGCCCATCAGGCCACCCCTTCTCGTCGTCCTCGCCCGGTCCCGGTGGCCCGGTCCGGCTCGCCACCGGGACGGCCGTCCGACCACCCGAACGATGGACCCGCGCAGCGCCGCCGATGTGCGTCCCATGATGGCGGGTCCGCCGCCACGACCGGCAACCGCCCTGGCCGCACGGGTGCGGAGCGGCGCTCGAAGCTGTGTCCAGGCTCACCCGGCGTACGCCCGAAATGGGGGAACCGCCGGATTCGAACACTCCCGGCGCGGGAGGAGGTCGGCTATTCTCGACCACCAAGAGGGATCCGGGCAGAGTCGCCCCCGGGTCCTTTTGTGCTTTCAGGACGCCAGTACGGACGTCCTTGCGATTCGTCGGTCCACCCCCGGCGGTCGCGGGGACCGCCCCGTCCGTCGCGGCACAACGACGTGCCGCGGCCGGCCGGGACGTCGCCACCCGGCACCGGGCCGCCGCCCGGGACCGGACCAGACCGGAGGGTTCGCGGTGATGAGCAGGGCAGAAACGGTGCGCCAGGGGTTGCGGGACCCCCGGCGGGTACGCCACCACGCCCTGCGCGCCGTCCGCTCCCCCGGTACGCCCCAGGCGCCCGTCCTCCTCTCCTCCCCCTCAGCACGTGCGCCATCCGGCTGTGGCGGCAGCCGCAACGCGACCGCGACGACCCGGAAAGGGGACCACCGGGTATGAGTTCTCTCCTCCTCCTCACCAACGCACTGCAACCGTCGGCCGAGGTACTGCCCGCCCTCGGCCTGCTGCTGCACAACGTCCGGGTGGCCCCCGCCGAGGGCTCGGCCCTGGTGGACACGCCCAGCGCGGACGTCATCCTGGTCGACGGCCGACGCGACCTGCCGCAGATCCGCAGCCTCTGCCAGCTGCTGCGCTCCACCGGCATCGGCTGCCCGCTGATCCTGGTGGTCACCGAGGGCGGCCTGGCCGCCGTCACCGCCGAGTGGGGCATCGACGACGTCCTTTTGGACACGTCCGGCCCGGCCGAGGTCGAGGCCCGGCTGCGGCTCGCGCTCGGCCGCCTCCAGATCGACACCGACGACAGCCCGATGGAGATCCGCAACGGCGACCTCTCGGTCGACGAGGCCACCTACTCCGCGAAGCTCAAGGGCCGGACGCTCGACCTCACCTTCAAGGAGTTCGAGCTGCTCAAGTACCTCGCCCAGCACCCCGGCCGGGTCTTCACCCGGGCCCAGCTGCTGCAGGAGGTCTGGGGCTACGACTACTTCGGCGGCACCCGGACGGTGGACGTCCACGTCCGGCGGCTGCGCGCCAAGCTCGGCGTGGAGAACGAGCAGCTGATCGGCACCGTCCGCAACGTCGGCTACCGCTTCGTCGTCCCGGAGAAGCCCGAGAAGGGCGAGCGCCCGGAGCCGGCACAGCACCCCGCCGGCCGCCTGGAGCCCTGACCGGCGGGCCGGGCGGGCCGTCCCCGCCCGGCTTGTCCGGTTCGTCCGGGCGGCCGCCCGCCGTCCGCCCGGAGGCGGCCCCCAGGTCCCACTGCCGCCCCGGAGGCCACACGCGTAGACTCCACTCGTGGCCAAAGTGACGCGCGACGATGTAGCCCGACTGGCTGGTACCTCGACCGCGGTCGTCAGCTACGTCATCAACAACGGGCCGCGCCCGGTCGCGCCCGCGACCCGGGAGAAGGTCCTCGCGGCGATCGAGCAGCTCGGCTACCGGCCGAACAGCGTCGCCCAGGCGATGGCCTCCCGCCGGACCAACCTGATCGGCATGGTCGTCCCGGACGCCCGCCAGCCCTTCTTCGCCGAGATGGCGCACGCCGTCGAACGGGCCGCCTCCGAGCGCGGCAAGCTCGTGCTGATCGGCAACTCCGACTACGTCGACGACCGCGAGGTCCACTACGTCCGCGCCTTCCTCGGCATGCGCGTCTCCGGCCTGATCCTGGTCAGCCAGGGCCCCTCGCAGCGCGCCGCCGAGGAGTTCGCCGCGATGGAGGGCGCCAAGGTCGTGCTGCTGCACCGCCGCCCCGAGGCGATCGACGACGTCGCGGTGGTCACCGACGACGTGGGCGGCGCCGAAGCCGTCGTGCGCCACCTGCTGGAGGTGCACGGGCACCCGTACGTCGCCTGCTTCGGCGGCCCGGTCGAGTCCCCCGCTCCCGGCGACCCGGTCATCGACCACGTCGAGGGCTGGCAGCGCGCCATGGACGCGCACGGCGTCCCCACCGAACCGCACCTGATCGACGCGCCCTTCCACCGCTACGGAGCGTACGAGGTCGCCCTCGGCGTGCTGCGCTCGCCGGACCGGCCGCGGGCGGTCTTCTGCTCCACCGACGACCAGGCCATCGGCGTGCTGCGGGCCGCCCGCGAGGTCGGCCTGCGCGTCCCCGAGGACCTCGCGGTGGCCGGCTTCGACGACGTGCCGGAGGCCGCGCTCGCCGACCCGCCGCTGACCACCGTCGCCTCCGACCGCGACGCGATGGCCCGGGCCGCCGTGGACCTGGTGCTGGACGACTCGCTGATGGTGCCCGGCTCGGACACCGAGCGGGTCCGCAAGTTCCCGTCCCGCCTGGTCATCCGCCGCTCCTGCGGCTGCGACGGCGCCGCGCCCGGCCGCCCCCAGCCGGAGTAGGCGGACACCGCCCGGCCGAGGAACGGACGGCCCGGGGCGCCAGCCGGGTGCACCGGCCGGGCGCACGGGCCGGAGCCACGGACGGGTGAGCGGAAACGGAAGCATGAACTCCGCTCCGCAGACCACCTGACCAGGCTTTATGAGAACCCAACGGGCTTCTGTCCGCCCTCTGAGCCGGTTCTCATCCAGTCCTCATCCACCGGGCGGAGCTTGGTCGGCATGAGCGAACAGCAGCGGCACCCCAGCGATCAGTACGGCACCCAGTACGGCGAGCCGTACGGCAGCCGGCGCGACGAGCAGTACGGCCCCCACGAGCCCCGGGTGATCGAGGGCACCGTACTCGGCAGCGGCGCGGGCAGCACCGGCCCCGCCGGGTACGCCTACCGCGAGGACCACTCCGGCGGCGGCTTCGACGGACCGCCCCCTCCCCCGCCCATGCCGCCCGAGCCGCCCACCGTCCTCGGCCCCGGCTCCCCCGATGACGGCGACGGCCGCGGCAACCGGGCCCGGCGCGGTCTGCTGCGCGGCCGGCTCGCCCTGGTGACCGCCGTCGCCGCGGTCGCCGCCGTCATCGGCGGCGTCACCGGCGGGGTCGTCGCCGCCGACCGGCAGGCCGGGGACACCCGGGTCAGCACCGTCGCCAGCCCGGTCGCCGCCCGCAGCGACGGCAGCGCCAACGTCCCGGCCATCGCCGCCGCCGTCTCGCCCAGCGTCGTCCAGATCACCGTCAAGAACGGCAACGGCACCGCCACCGGCACCGGCGTCGTCCTGGACAAGGACGGCCGGATCCTCACCAACTACCACGTGATCGACACCGCGGCCGACGGCGGCCGCATCACCGTCACCTTCAAGGACGGCTCCACCGCCCAGGCCACCGTCACCGGCACCGACAAGTCCCTCGACATCGCCGTGATCACCGCCACCGGCGCCCGGAACCTCACCCCCGCCGTCCTCGGCGACTCCTCCTCCGTGGCCGTCGGCGACCCGGTCGTCGCCATCGGCAACCCCGACGGCCTCACCGGCACCGTCACCTCCGGCATCATCAGCGCCGAGAACCGCGACGTCACCGTCCAGCTCGACGAGGGCAGCACCAGCGGCAACGGCGGCTTCGGCTTCCCCAGCCTGCCCGGCCTGCGCGGCACCCAGCCCCAGTCGAACAGCGGCAGCACCACCACCTACAAGGCCTTCCAGACCGACGCCGCCCTCAACCCCGGCAACTCCGGCGGCCCGCTGATCAACGCCAACGGCCAGGTCATCGGCATCAACTCGGCGATGTACGCGCCGAGCGGCGCCAGCTCCACCGCCGGCGGCGGCACGGCCGGCAGCGTCGGCCTCGGCTTCGCCATCCCGATCGACAACATCAAGCAGGTCCTGCCGAAACTCGAAGCCGGCCAGAACCTGTAGGCCAGAACGTCCAGGGCACCGCCCGCACGACGGACAATGCTCCCAGCAGGCCCTCCACCCGACGAGAAAGGGCAGCCGCCCATGACCCCGTCCGCCGACGACCGCACCCCCGCCGAGCCCGGCCACCCCGCCGCGCGGCTCCTCGTGGTCGACGACGAACCCGCCCTCCGGGACGCCCTGGAGAGCAGCCTCGCCTTCGAGGGCTACGAGGTCGCCACCGCCACCGACGGCTACGAAGCACTGGAGTCCGTCGAACGCGACCGGCCCGACCTCGTCCTGCTGGACATCATGATGCCCCGGATGGACGGCCTCACCGCCGTCCGCCGGATGCGCTCCCGCGGCGACACCGTCCCGGTCCTGATGCTCACCGCCCGCGACGCCGTCGGCGACCGCGTCACCGGCCTCGACGTCGGCGCCGACGACTACCTCGCCAAGCCGTTCGAACTCGACGAACTGCTCGCCCGCGTCCGCGCCCTGCTGCGCCGCAACGCCCTCGCCGCCGAGGCCGCCGCCCGCGCCGCCGCCGAGGACGAGAGCGAGGTGCTCGCCTTCGCCGACCTGCGGATGAACACCGCCACCCGCGAGGTCACCCGGGCCGGCAAGCCGATCGAACTCACCCGCACCGAGTTCATGCTGCTGGAGATGTTCCTCTCCCATCCCCGCCAGGTCCTCACCCGCGAACAGATCCTCAAAGCGGTCTGGGGCTTCGACTTCGAGCCGTCGTCCAACTCCCTGGACGTGTACGTGATGTACCTGCGCCGCAAGACCGAGCAGGGCGGCATGCCCCGCCTGATCCAGACCGTGCGCGGCGTCGGCTACGCCCTGCGCCCGGCAGCCGGCGCCGGCGCGTGAGCAACATCCCGCCTCCCCCGCTCTCCCCGCCGCGCACCCCCGCCCGGCGCCGGCGCCTGGTCCACTGGCTCCGCTCCCGCTCCCTGCGCAGCCGCCTCACCTTCCTGAGCGCGGCAGCCGTCGCGGTGGCCATCGCACTGTCAGCCCTGGCGTGCTGGTTCATCGCCCGGGAACGCATGTACGGAGTCGTCCGCAGCGACCTCCAGAGCGTGAGCGTCCCCCTCCGGCTGCCGAACCCGCCCGACTGCGCAGCGAGCCCGCAGGCGGCCCTCAAGAACGTTCAGAACAACCCCCGCCAGCCCCCGGTCGGCGGCTTCGCTCCTCGCGACACCCAGTACGTCCTGATCAGCCCGACCGGCAACACCCTGGTCTGTCTGCCTCCGAACGCCACCAAGGCCATCTTCACCCAGGAGGACGACACCAAGGCGCTGCAGCTGCGGCCGGGGCAGTCGATCATCCGGGACGGCCACTACACCAACGGCACCCCGGCCATGGTCCGCGTGACCGCCGTGGGCTCGGACATCTCCGGGTATTCGGCGGCCCTGGTGATGGTGGCCGGTTCCACCCAGGCCGTCGAGGAATCCCTCCAGGGCCTCGCCATCCTCCTCGGCTCCGTGTCCGTCGGCGGCATCCTCCTCGCCGCCCTCGCCGGCCGGCTGGTCGCCCGTTCCGCCCTCAAACCCGTCGACCAGCTCACCGACGCCGTCGAGCACATCGCCCGGACCGAGGAGGTCGGCACGACGATCCCCGTCCACGGGCACGACGAGATCGCCCGCCTCTCGACCTCCTTCAACTCGATGAGCACCGCCCTCTCCAACTCGCGCGAGCGGCAGACCCGGCTGATCGCCGACGCGGGCCACGAGCTGCGGACGCCGCTCACCTCGCTGCGCACCAACGTCGACCTGCTGATCCGCAGCAACGACACCGGGCGCCCGCTCCCGCCGGCCACCAAGACCAAGCTGCTGGGCAACATGAAGGCGCAGATGCAGGAGCTCACGGTCCTGATCGGCGACCTGCTGCAGCTCTCCCGGCCCGATTCCCCCAAGGCGGGCCCGAACCTCACCGTCGTCGCGCTGCACGAGATCGCCGGGCGGGCGGTCGAGCGGGCGAAGCTGCGCGGTCCGGGGCTGGTCTTCGAGACGAGCACCGAGCCCTGGTACGTGCACGGCGACGCGGCCGGGCTGGAGCGGGCGGTGATCAACCTGCTGGACAACGCGGTCAAGTACAGCCCACCGGGCGGGGCCATCGACGTCCGGCTGCAGCAGGGCGTGCTGACGGTCCGCGACCACGGACCGGGTATCCCGCCCGACGAACTCCAGTACGTGTTCGACCGGTTCTGGCGCTCGCCGTCCTCGCGTCAGCTGCCCGGTTCGGGCCTGGGGCTGTCGATCGTCGCGCAGAGCGTCCGGGAGGCTGGCGGCGAGGTGACGCTCGGCCCGGCCGCGGACGGCGGTCCGGGTGCGCTGGCCACCGTCCGGCTGCCCGGCGGACCCGCGCCCGAATGACGGGGTGCAGAACAGGACGGGCGGGGCGCCCCGACAGCGCCCCGCCCGTCCCCGGGGCCTCAGGGCCCCAGCCGGCTCACGGTCAGTCGATGTCGCTGCCCGGGCCGATGACCTTGATCCGGTCCTGCGCCGGGGCCTGCAGCGGCGCGCCGGCCGAGCTGTGGGCACCGAGGTAGGCCGTGAAGACGTCCAGGTCGGAGGCGCCGACGAGCTTGTCGGTGCCGGCCGCGAAGGCCGGGAAGCCGTCGCCGCCGCCGGCCAGGAACTCGTTGGCCGCGACGCGGTACTTGGCGGCCGGGTCGACCGGCGCGCCGTTCAGCCTGATCGAGTCCGTGAGCACCCGGTCCGCGCCGGTCTTGCGCATGTCCAGGGTGTAGTGCAGGTTCGACGACACCTGGAGGACCTTGGGCGCGGCGTCGTTGGAGCCGCTCACCTGCTGCTGGAGCAGCTGGACGAGCTGGGCACCGGTCAGCGTCTTGACCTGCATCATGTTGGTGAACGGCTGGACGGTGAACGCCTCGCCGTAGGTCACGACGCCGTCGCCCTCGCTGCCGGAGGCCTTGTAGACCAGGTCGGAGCGGATGCCGCCGGGGTTCATGAAGGCGACCTGCGCACCGCCCTTGTCGGCCGGGGCGAGCCCCGCGAGCTGCGCGTCGGCGATCACGTCACCGAGGGGCTTCTCCAGGTCGCTGCTGCCGCGGCCGTTGATGTCCGCGCCGATCCAGCCGATCGGACGGTTGGCGATCGGGGCGGCCAGCTTCTGGTAGTGGTCGACCAGCGCCGTCATGTCGGGCGCCTTCTCGACCGTGCGGCGCACGACGTGGTTCTCGGCCTTGACCGAGGGGCGCACGATCTCGCCGGTGGTCTTGTCGAGCTTCATGTCGATCTGGGTGAAGAGCCGGCCGAAGGAGGCGGCACTGGTCACCGAGCGCGGAACGCCGTTGGGGTCGGGGATGCTGCAGGCGTACGCGTTGTGGGTGTGGCCGGTGACGATGGCGCCGACCGCCGGGTCGATCTTCTTCGCGATGTCGACGATCGGGCCGGAGATGCCCTGGCCGGCCGCGCCGCAGTCGTAGTTGTAGACGCTGCTGGCCGGGTAGCCGCCCTCGTGGATCAGCGCGACGATCGAGTTGACGCCCTTGGCCTTGAGCTCGGCGGCGTACTTGTTGATCGTGGTGACCTCGTTGGAGAACTTCAGGCCCTTGACGCCCTCGGCGGTCACGATGTTCGGCGTGCCCTCCAGGGTGACGCCGATGAAGCCGACCTTCACGCCCTGGGACTTGGTGATCCAGTACGGGGCGAGCAGCGGCTTGCCGGTCTTCTCGTCGGTGACGTTCGCCGACAGGTAGTTGAAGTTGGCGCCCTTGAAGGTGCGGCCGGGCTCGTAACAGCCGTCGGTCGGGTGGCAGCCGCCCTCCTGCATGCGCAGCAGTTCCTGCGCACCCTCGTCGAACTCGTGGTTGCCCACGGAGGTGACGTCCAGGCCGAGCTTGTCCATCGCCTCGATGGTCGGCTCGTCGTGGAAGAGCGCGGAGGTGAGCGGGCTGGCGCCGACGATGTCGCCGGCCGCGACGGTGATCGAGTCGTCGGCCGGGATCCGGGCCTTGCGCAGCTCGGTGGCCAGGTACTCGATGCCGCCGGCCGGGGTGGAGACCTCCTTGCCGGTGGCCGGGTCGATCTCCTTGACGGTCCCGGAGGAGCCGGCCGGGGGCTCCAGGTTGCCGTGGAAGTCGTTGATCGCCAGCAGCTGGAGGTTGACGGTCTTGTGACGCTTGGCGTTGGCGTCGGCGGCCTGGGCGGCCGTCGGCACGAGCACCGTGCCGAGCAGACCTGCGGCGGCGACTACGGCGAGCGCCGTCCGTCGGGATCTGACGGTGAGCATGAGGGGTCCCCTGCACCTCGGAGGAGCACCGGCTGTGGACAGCAGCGGCGTACGGGCATGTGTTGCGCCTGTGAAGCCTAGGGTCAACGCGCGTAGCTGTCAGGACGTGGAACGTAACGAGAGGATTACCTACTGACGAACCGTCGCGGTCCGCCGGGTGCGGAGACTGCGGAGGAGTCGCCCTCAGACCCCCGGCTCGGCCGCCAAGTACCGTTCCGCGCGCACCCGTTCGGCCACCGCGTCCTCGGTCATCGCACGGTCGGTGTACACCAGCGGCCGCTCGGTCTCGGTGATGATGTGTTTGACCACCTGGACGTTGCCGTTGACGTCCCAGACCGCGATGCCCGGCGAAAGTGTGGGAATGATCTCCACCGCCCACCGCGGCAGGCCCAGCACCCGGCCGGTGGCCCGCGCCTCCTCGGCCTTCTGCATGTAGATCGTCCTGGTGGAGGCCATCTTCAGGATCGCCGACGCCTCCTTGGCCGCCGCGCCGTCCACCACGTCCGACAGGTGGTGCACCACCGCGACGAAGGACAGCCCGAGCCGGCGGCCGAACTTCAGCAGCCGCTGGAACAGCTGGGCCACGAAGGGGCTGTTGATGATGTGCCAGGCCTCCTCGACCAGGAAGATGCGCTTCTTCCGGTCCGGCCGGATCCAGGTGTGCTCCAGCCACACCCCGACGATCGCCATCAGGATCGGCATCGCGATCGAGTTGCGGTCGATGTGCGAGAGGTCGAAGACGATCAGCGGCGCGTCCAGGTCGATGCCCTCGGTGGTCGACCCGTCGAACATGCCGCGCAGGTCACCGTCGACCAGCCGGTCCAGCACCAGCGCCACGTCCAGGCCCCAGGACTGCACCTCGTCCACGGCCACGCCCAGCGACTCCACCGAGGACAGGTCGGGGTTGCGCAGGGTGTCGATGATGTCGTCCAGCACCGGCTGGCGGCCCGTCACCGTGGCCACCACGTGGGCGTGCGCGGCCTTCAGCGCGAAGCCGGCCCGCTCCTCCAGACCGCGCCCCATCGCCACCTCGATGATGGTGCGCAGCAGCGACAGCTGACCCGTCTGGGTGATCGCCGGGTCCAGCGGGTTGAGCTTGACCCCGCCGTCCCGGGCGGCCATCGGGTCCAGCCGGATCGACTTTATGCCCAGCGCCTCGGCGATCAGGTTCCACTCGCCGACACCGTCCTCGCCCTGCGCGTCGAGCACCACGATCTGCCGGTCACGGAACCTCAACTGTCGCAGTACGTAGGTCTTCTCCAACGCCGACTTGCCGTTGCCGGACTCCCCGAGCACCAGCCAGTGCGGGGCGGGCAGCTGCTGCCCGTACAACTGGAAGGGGTCGTACACGTACCCCTTGCCGCTGTACACCTCTCGGCCGATGATCACGCCCGAGTCGCCCAGCCCCGGTGCGGCGGTGGGCAGGTAGACCGCCTGCGCCTGGCCGGTGGAGGTGCGCACCGGCAGGCGGGTGGTCTCCACCTTGCCGAACATCAGGCTGGTGAAGGCCTCGGTGAGGTTGCCGAGCGCCATGGGCGGCCTCCTGACGGGTCAGCGGTGGACGGGACGGACGAACGGACGACGGGACCGTATGGGCGTGCTCAGCGGCGGATGCCGGTGGCGAACGGAAGGGTGTTGACGAAGGCCCGGTGGTGCTCGCGGTCGCACCACTCCAGCTTGAGGTAGCTCTTGCCGGCCGAGGCCCGGATGGTCCGCTTGTCGCGGGCCAGGGCGTCGGGGTTGCGCGAGGAGACCGTGATGTAGCCGACCAGGTTCACGCCGGCCGCGCCGGAGGCCAGGTCGTCACCCCGCTGGTCCACCCGGCCGGTGTGGGCCAGGTCGCGCGGGTCGACCGTCCGGTTCATCTTGGCGGCGCGGCTGGCCTCCGCCTCGTCATTGGTCTTCTCGGTCAGCATCCGCTCGATCGCGACGTCGGTGGGCTCCAGGTCCATCGTCACCGCGACCGTCCGGATCACGTCCGGCGTGTGCACCAGCAGCGGCGCCAGGAAGTTGACGCCCACCGGGGTGAGCGGCCACTCCTTGATCCACGCGGTGGCGTGGCACCACGGCTCCCGGGTCACCGACTCCCGGGTCTTCGCCTGCAGGTACTGCGGGTCGGTCGCGTCCAGCTCGGCCGGCCAGGCGTTGCGCCTGGACATCGCCTGGATGTGGTCGATCGGGTGGTCCGGGTCGTACATCGAGTGCAGCAGCGAGGAGAGCCGGGCCTGGCCCAGCGGCTGGCGCACCCGGATGTCCGCCTCGGCCAGCCGGGCGCAGATGTCGGTCAGCTCGCGCGCCATCACGGCCGCCAGCCCCTCGTCGTCCCGGGCCCGCCGGCCGGTCGCCGTCCGGCCCATCGCGTGCGCCTCGGCGGCCAGGTCCCGGGTGTAGTGCATGCAGGCCACCAGGTACGCCCGGTGCTGCTCCGACGACGTCGACACCATCGACTGCAGCTGGTCGTACGAGTCCTGCAGCCAGCGCGGCGCGTCACGGTCCCCGCGGCGCTCCACGTCCTTGGCGTGCGCGTCCGGGTCGGCCGGCAGGGTCCGGGCGAGGATCTGCAGCCGGGTCACGAACCCGTCCCCGTTGGCGACGTGCTTCAGCAGCGTGCCGAACCGGTCGACCAGCGCCTCCTGGTCCTCCGAGTCGCGCAACCCCACGCCCGGGCCCTCGATCTCGATCGCGGCCGTCACCGTCCGCCGCTCCAGGTGCATCAGCACCCCGACCTCGTCCGGCCCGAACGGCGCGGTCAGCCAGCGCAGCCGCCCCACTCCGGGCGGCGGACCGACCTCCACCTCCCGGCCGTCCAGCCGGGTGCCGGCGTCCATCACGTCCGAACGCCACACCGCCCGCCCGCTGCGGACCGTCCGGCGGTAGGTGCGGTTGATCTCCACCCACTTGTAGAACGTCCGCTTGCGGTACGGCACGTACACCGCCGCGATCGCGAGCAGCGGCAGACCGACCAGACCGCCGATCCGCAGCGGCAGGACCGGCATCAGCAGGCCCCAGAGCATCCCGAGGAACGCCCCGAAGATGATCAGCAGGATCTCGCCGGACTCCCGGTTCCGGCCGATCGGCGCGTTCGGGCGGGCCTTGCCGATCAGGTAGGTGCGGCGCTGGTGCACGTACGGCTGGGCGTAATGGGCGCCGTACTGGCCGAGCGGTTCGCTGCTCACTTACCCGTCACCCTCCCTTCGCTGGATTGCTTTCGCGGATCGGAACCGGGGTGGCCTGCGGCGGCCCGGCCTGCGGCGGCGGGGCCGGCGTCCGGCCGGCGTGGGCGGCGATGCCCGGCGCGACCGAGCCGCCGCCCGCACCACCGCCGCCACGCGCACCACCGGCCTGCCCACCGCGGTCGCCGTGGGTGGTGATGCCCTGCTTCATCATGTTCGCGGTGCCGTTGATCATCGCCGAACCCGCCTGCACCGCGTTGGCCCTGGCCTGGCGCATGTTCAGGATCTCGTCGCCGAAGCCCGGCACGAAACGGTAGATCGCGGCACTGGCGAAGATCGACAGGAACAGGATCGACAGCCCCGACAGCACCCGAGCAAAGTCGTCACCGGCCCCGGCCCCGGTCGCCACCGCGCCCGCCAGCCCCAGGATCACCACGATGATCGGCTTCGCCAGGTCCACCGCCAGCATCACCCCGGCCCACCGGCGCACGTGCTTCCACAGCTGTTTGTCCACCAGCCCCGCGTACACCGCCGTCCCCAGCAGCGCACCCACGTACAGCATCGCCGCCCGGATCAACAGCTCGATCCAGAGCACCGCCGCCGCCAGCACCGCCACCAGCGACACCAGCACCAGGATCAGCGGACCGCCACCGACGTTCCCCTTCTCCAGCGTGTCCGCGAACCCGCCCAGGTACGACCCGGTGTCCGTCTTCGTCCCCACCGCGATCGTCTTGGTCAGCCCGTCCGTCACGCTCACCACGGTGTACAGGATCAACGGCGTGAACGCCGACGCCACCACCGTCAGCCACAGGAAGCCGATCGCCTCCGAGAACGCCGTCGTCAACGGCGCCCCCCGCACCGCCCGCTTCGTCACCGCCAACAGCCACAGCACCAGCGTGATCACCGTCGACACCGCGAACACCACGGCGTACTGCTGCAGGAACGACGCATTGGTGAAGTCCACCTGCGTCGTCCCGTCGATCGCCCCCGACAGGTTCCGCACCACCCACGCCGCCGCCTGCGCACAACTCTTCGCCAACGACCCGAGCGGATCCGTCACAGTGCCGACGGTGCCCGCCCCGGGGAGCGAGCCACCGCCGGGTTTGTCGACACAGAGGATGCCGTTCCCGGAGATCGGCAGGTCAGGACAGTTGGCGTTGGGGGTGCCGCTCGGTGCCGGTGTCGGATCTGCGAACACCCGCTGGGCGGCCAGCAGCGCCGTCACCTGCAGGGTGACCAGCGCACCGGCCAGTGTGCCCGCGCGGCGTGCGGTGGATCGGTACGAGGTCTGGTCAACGGGCATAGCGGAACCCCCCGAACTGCTGGACGGCGCCGGTGATCTCCTCGGCGGTTGCGGCCTGCTGGTCTCCGGGCATCGGCGCGGGGCCCTGCCTGCTGGTGAAGTCGGTGAGCTTCCAGTCGCCGCCCGTCCAGTGCAGCGAGAGCGTGAGGGTGAACCAGTTGGTGGTCACCGGTTGGACGGAGCGTTCGCCGGCGAGGCCGGTGAGGCCGGTGCACCACACCTCGACCTTGGCGTCACTGTCGGTGTAGCCGGTCTGCTTGGTGCCGACCGGGACGGTGCGGCTGACGAAGGTGAGGCCCTTGGGTGCGTGGCCCTGGGCGTCGAGGCCGTAGCGGGCGACGGTGTCGCCGCCGAACCCCTGGTCCAGGCGGCTCTGCAGGGTCGGTGTCGCGGCCGGGTCGGCGATGGTGGCGACGATCGTGTGGCGGCTGTCGGTGCGGAACATGTCCGCGGAGCCGATCGCCACGGCGTAGTTGGCCGCTGCGGACTGGGCGCCCTGGTCGCTGTGCGGGAAGCCGGACGCGATGCCGTTGACGGTGGTGCCGACGGGCTGGTCGCCGCTGGGGGCGGGGCCGGCGCCGGAGGGCGCGCTGGGGGCGGCGTGGTCGACGGAGCCGCTGCCGGTGCCGCCACTGCCGGGGGTGGGCTTGCCGCGGTTGGCGATGGCGATGGCCACGACGAGGAGGGTGACCACCACGAGGACGGTCAGCAGGGTCCGGAGCGGGCGGGACTGACGGAGGCTCGGCTGCTGGGAGGACTGTTCGCCGACCGGTAGCCGCGTACGGGTGTGCGGCTGGTCGTCGGACAACGGCACGGCGGCCCTCCTGGTGCGGGGAGCCGGGGGCGGCTCCGGGGGCCCTCCACCCGGGGGCGGGCGCGGACGGAGGGTGGGAACGGGGGTGAAATCGTGGCGGGCCGGCCGCTGGAGGGGGTCCGGGCGGGGACCTGGCCTCGGACGGGCCGGACTACTGCTGTCCGATCGTCAGATCGCCATGCCGTAGACAATGGTGAACAGAGTGCCGAGTGATCCGATGATGAACACGCCGGTCAGTCCGGCGACGATCAGTCCCTTGCCCTGTTCGGCTCCGAAGCTGTCCCGCATGGCGGTTGCACCGATCCGCTGCTTGGCAGCGCCCCAGACGGCGAGGCCGAGGCAGACGAGGATGGCGACGGCCATGATGACCTCGACCATCACCCGGGCCTCCGACCCGAGGCTGGCGAACGGCCCCCAGTCCGGGGCGATGCCGCCGATGATGGTGTCGATATTCGGCTTCTTGGGAGGGTCATCGGCCAGGTGGCCGACCGCATATGTGTGCACGCTGCTCAGGTTCATTTCCATCTCACCGCCCGATCAGGCAAATTCAAGGGCCCGGACCCCGCCCGCGCGAAGGGTCGGTGCCTATTCTTGGCCAGATCTGATGTCGACTTGGCTACTTCTCGCGGATTGGTCGTGAGGCATCGGACACGTACGCGAGGATGTCCACCGTACGAAGGATAGCGCTCACTCCTTGTATCTCTGATGATTGCGGTGAGCAACGCCTTCCGGGACACTTCGACTGACGGATCGTCGGGATGGTGCTGATGGTACTCCGGAAGGCCGGTACGGCCGCCGCCGCTGCGGGAGTTGTTGCGTTCGGGTTCATCGGGCTGGTGACGATGGGGACTTATGCGGCGAGCGGGACGCCGCAGCAGTCGGTGAATCGTTCCGCCCTCTCCCCCGGGACCGTCCCCGCGGCGTACCAGGACGCGGTCCAGAAGTGGGGCGCGCTGTGCCCGGAGATCTCTCCGCCGATGCTCGCGGCGCAGCTGTACCAGGAAAGCGGATTCGACCCGAAGGCCCGCTCCGGTGTCGGGGCGCAGGGAATGGCGCAGTTCATGCCGGGCACCTGGGCGACGTACGGGACGGACGCGAACGGGGACGGCCGCAAGGACGTCTGGGACCCGTACGACGCGATCGCCTCGGCGGCGGTCTACGACTGCGCGCTGGCCAAGGACGTCTCGGGCGTCCCGGGCGACCCGCAGGCCAACATGCTGGCCGCCTACAACGCCGGCCCGTACGCGGTGACGAGCAACCGGGGCATCCCGCCGTACAAGGAGACCCAGGGGTACGTGCGGAGCATCCAGGCGATGGCCCGCAGCTTCACCGCGCCGACCGCGCCGCTGGAGGTGTCCGCGCAGTCGGCGGCGGCGATCTACTTCGCGCAGACCAAGCTCGGCACCCCGTACCTGTGGGGCGGCGAGGGCCTGCCGTCGCAGAACGGACGGTTCGACTGCTCGGGCCTGACCCAGGCCGCGTACGCGAGTGTGGGCATCACCCTGCCCCGGGTGGCCAACGACCAGTGGTACGCGGGGCCGCACCCGTCGCGCGATCAGTTGCGGCCGGGCGACCTGGTGTTCTTCGCGACGGACCTGAGCGATCCGCGGAGCATCCACCACGTCGGGATCTACGTCGGCGGCGGGTACATGATCAACGCGCCGCACACCGGTGCGGTGATCCGCTACGACAAGATCGACACCAAGGAGTACATCGGCGCGACCCGGGTCACCTCGGACGGCGCCCAGGCGCTGCCGAGCCGGAACAACGACGGTTCGGTCAACGCCCCGAGCCGCCCCGGGTCGACGACGACGAGCCCCGCCGGCGGCCAGGGCGGCACTCAGGGCGGCGCGCAGGCCGCGGCCCAGGGCAGCGCCCCGGCAGCGCCCGTCCGGCCCGCGGTGGCGGCCCCGCCCGCGCCGACCGGGCCGGCACCTGCGGGGGCCCGCCGGTAGCACCGGGGCCGCGGACGGGACGGACGGGACGGACGGGACGGACGGGACCTGTGTGCGCGGTGTGGACGCTGAGTCAAGTTTCGATAACCGCGCGTTTCCGTGGAACGCTGTGTCCCGGAAATGACGTTTCTTCCGGTGGCCCCTCGTCAGCGCCCCGCGCCGGGCGGGCCCCGGCGGGAACGTCCAGGTACAGCTGAGCAGAAGGAGGTGCGGCGTGTCGACGCCGCTTGCCGACACGACCAACCCCGACCTCGGCCTGCTCTACGCCGTCAACGGCCTGGCCAAGCGCTCCCCGCAGTGGCTGGACCACCTGGTCTCGTGGATCGGCGAGTACGGCATCCTGATCGGGCTGGCCGCGCTCGGGCTGGTGGCCTGGCTGCAGGCCAGGCGTCGCCCGGACGCGCCGGTGGCGATCGCCGGGCTGCTCTGGGTGCCGCTCTCGGTGGCCGTCGCCGAGCTGGCCAATCTGCCGATCGCCGCGATCGTGGACCGCCCGCGCCCGTTCGTCGACCACCCCGGACTGCTGGTGCTGGTGGACGGCAAGGCCGGCACGCACTCCTTCGTCAGCGACCACTCGACGATGACGATGGGCGTCGCGGTGGCGCTGTTCCTGGTGAACCGGAAGCTCGGCTGGATCGCCGGCGGGCTGGCCCTGTTGCAGGGCTTCTGCCGGATGTTCATGGGGGTGCACTACCCGACCGACGTGATCGGGGGCTTCGCACTCGCCGTCGCCGTGGTGCTGCTGCTGGCGCCGATCGCGATGGCGGTGCTGGTCCCGTTCTGCCACGCGCTGACCCGGACGGCCGTCGCCCCGCTGATCCGGGCGCCGGAGCGCGGCGGCGCGGCCCGCGGCGGGGCCGGCCCGCGCTCGCGCCGGCGCGGCCGCGGAGCGGTGCGGGCCGAGGAGCAGCCGCCGGAGTCCGACCTCGCGGCCTGACCCGCTGCCCGCCGGACGGCGCGAGGCCGCCGGCCCGGCGGCCCGGTGCGGTCAGTCCGGCTGGACGCCGCTGTCGGCGAGGTGGTCGGCCCCCTCGCGGCGGGCCAGGTCCCGGGAGCGGCGGGCCGGGGAGTACCAGCCGCAGCTGCAGGTCGCGAAGGCGAAGGAGCCGCGCTCGCTGATCACGAGGCGGTGCTCGGGCATCCGGGTGCCGGGCGCGGCCGACAGCTCACTGTGCACGTGGTTCACCGTAACGCGCCGGAGGCCCGGTGCGCGACGCCCGCGGGACGGCGGGCACCCGTAACCCTTTGCGCCCCAACTCGTTTGCCCGGAAAGAGCTCTGCCCACCCGGTGGTGTCCGGCGGGGCAGTCGGGCCCGAGGGGGTTGTCGCGAGGATGAAGATGACCGACCAGCAGTGCACCGGGCGGCCAGCGCGCCGTCCGGGTCCGCACCTGCGCTCGGCGGCCGGGGCCGCCCTGCTCGCCGCCGCGCTGGCGGCCGGAGCGGCGGGCTGCTCCGGCGGTGCGGGCGGCTCCTCCGACCAGCAGTCGAGCGCCCCCGACCAGCTCGCGGCGGACCCGCTGACGGCAGTGCGCAACGCCGCCGACATCACCGGCCGCACCGGCTCGGCGCGCACCGCCACCGACCTGGTCACCGAGTCCGCCGAGAAGAAGGCCTCGTTCAACGGCACGGGCGGCTACGACTACGTGAAACGGATCGGCCGGCTGGAGGTCCAGGTGCCGCCGGGCGCTGCAACCACCGGGAAGATCGTCGAGGTGGTCCTGCCCGGCACCGTCTACCTGCAGAACAGCGGCGCGAAGGTGCCCGAGGGCAAGTGGGTGAAGCTGGACGTGCGCCAGCTGCCGGACGGCAACCTGGTGAGCAGCGGCGCGACCGACCCGGCCTCGGCCGCGGGTGCGCTGCGCGGGGCGCAGAAGGCGGAGGCGGTCGGAACCGAGACCGTCGGCGGGGTCGCGCTGCACCACTACCGCGGCACCCTGGACCTGGCCAAGGCGGCCGACGCGACCGGTGGCCGGGGCGGGGACGGCCTGCGGATGGGCTCACAGACCTTCACCGTCAAGGAGGTCCCGTACGACGCCTGGCTGGACGACCAGGGCCGACTGCACAAGGTGGTCGAGCTGTTCACCTTCGCCGGGGTGGCCGGGTCGAAGGAGCCCAAGGACCAGGTGAAGGTGACCTCGACGACCTCGCTGTCGGACTTCGGCAAGCCGGTCGAAGCGGCCGAGCCGTCGGCCTCGGACATCTACCAGATGAAGCCCACGGAGAGCCCCAAGTAGGCGGCCCGGGCAGCGCTCCGGCGCCGGGGCAAGACGGGGCGCCGTCGGAGCGGGTGGCCGCCCGGGGAGCGGCGGCCACCCGTTTCGGCGGCGCCGAGATGGCCCGTCCGTGCCATGTGGACGGGCTCCGGAGTGCCTAGGCTGGACGCCGGGTGGCTGCCGCCCGGGCTGGCGAGGCACTGAAGGGGTGGTGCAGGTGGTGTCGTCCACGGGCGGCCGCAGCGGTGGCCACGACGACGCGGCCCTCGACGAGATCGAGCTGGCCGGCGAGCTGATGATCGCCGCGACGGCCAGCTCCGGCGACCGGCTGCCGACCGAACGGATCGACGAGGTGCTGCTCGACCGGACCGATCCGGGCCCGGCCGACCGGGAGGCGGACGGCTAGCGGGACGGCCCGGACCGTCCGACGGGCCCGGGCACCGCGGCTGGCCGGGCTGAGTCGGGGTCGGCTCGGTCGGGCCGGGCTGAGGCCGGCGTCGGCCGGGTTCAGCTGCGCAGCAGCCGGCTGATCGCAGCGGTGGCCTCCGCCACCTTGGCGTCCAGCTCCGCACCGCCCTCCTCGGCGGCCGCGGCGACGCAGTGCCGCAGGTGCTCCTCCAGCAGGGAGAGGGCGAAGGACTGCAGCGCCTTGGTGCTCGCCGAGACCTGGGTGAGCACGTCGATGCAGTAGACGTCCTCGTCGACCATGCGCTGCAGGCCGCGGATCTGGCCCTCGATCCGGCGCAGCCGCTTGAGGTGGGCGTCCTTCTGGGCGCTGTAGCCGTGCGGGCCGTGCCCGCCCCGGTGTCCTGCGGCGGCCGCGGGTGCGGTGTGGCCGGCGTGCGGGTCGGTTCCCTGCGCGTGATCCGGCTCGGTGCGCGCTTGCGTCGTGGTCATCGGCCCCGCCTTCGTCTGAGTGCCTGGTGGCTGCGTCGGCCACCAGTGTCCAACACCGGGGCCTCCCGTGGTGTTCCGGCGGCCTGGACGGCACGTGCCGGAGCGTCCGGGCCGGGCCGTCCGGGACTGCACCCGTCTGAGCGGCGCCCCTTATTCCGTCCGCACGACGGGGACAATCCGGGCGAGGTTCCGTCAGACTGGGGGCCGGCCTCGGTACGTGGCGGTGCGGTCCGGGCAGCCGGTGCGGCGGCCGAACGGAAGAGGAGGTTCCGGTTCCTTCCCCGGCACCCCGTTTGCGTGATTGCGCTTGGTTGCACCTAGCATCGTTCAGTCCCTACCCCGCACATCGGAGATTTCCGTGCGTTTTAGCCTGACCCCGAAGGAGACGAGCTTCTACGACATGTTCGCCGCCGCAGCGGAGAACCTCGTCGTCGGATCGAAGCTCCTGCTGGAGCTGCTGGGATCGGACGTGTCGGCCCGTGCGGAGATCGTCGAGCGCATGCGCGCCGCCGAGCACGCCGGGGACGACACCACCCACGCCGTCTTCCACCAGCTGAACTCCTCCTTCATCACGCCCTTCGACCGCGAGGACATCTACAGCCTCGCCTCGTCGCTGGACGACATCATGGACTTCATGGAGGAGGCCGTCGACCTGGTCGTCCTCTACGACATCCAGACCCTGCCGAAGGGGATCGAGCAGCAGATCGAGGTGCTGGCGCGGGCCGCCGAGCTCACCGCGGCGGCGATGCCGAACCTGCGGAGCATGTCGAACCTGACCGAGTACTGGATCGAGGTCAACCGGCTGGAGAACCAGGCCGACCAGATCCACCGCAAGCTGCTCGCCCACCTGTTCTCCGGTCAGTACGACGCCATCGAGGTGCTCAAGCTCAAGCAGGTCGTGGACGTCCTTGAGGAGGCGGCGGACGCGTTCGAGCACGTCGCCAACACGGTGGAGACCATCGCCGTCAAGGAGTCCTGACCCCCGTGGACACGGCTGCACTCATCGTCGTCATCGGCGTTGCCTTCTTCTTCACCTACACCAACGGGTTCCACGACTCGGCGAACGCGATCGCCACCTCGGTCTCCACCCGGGCACTCACGCCCAGGGCCGCGCTCGCGATGGCCGCCGTGATGAACCTGGCCGGCGCCTTCCTCGGCAGCGGCGTGGCGCACACCGTCTCCCAGGGGATCATCGAGACCCCGTCCGGCAACCAGGGGATGGCGATCCTGTTCGCCGCCCTGGTCGGCGCGATCGCCTGGAACCTGGTCACCTGGTACTTCGGCCTGCCGTCCTCCTCCTCGCACGCCCTGTTCGGCGGCATGGTGGGCGCGGCGCTGGCCGGCGGGACCGAGGTGATCTGGAGCGGGGTCGTCGACAAGATCATCATCCCGATGGTGGTCTCGCCGGTGGTCGGCCTGGTCGGCGGCTTCCTGGTGATGCTGGCGATCCTGTGGATCTTCCGCCGGGCCAACCCGCACCGAGCCAAGCGCGGCTTCCGGGTCGCCCAGACCGCCTCGGCCGCCGCGATGGCCCTGGCGCACGGCCTGCAGGACGCCCAGAAGACCATGGGCATCGTGGTGATGGCGCTGGTCATCTCCGGCGAGCAGGCCACCTACGACATCCCGGTCTGGGTGAAGATCTCCTGCGCCGCGATGCTCTCGCTGGGCACCTACGCGGGCGGCTGGCGGATCATGCGGACGCTCGGCCGCAAGATCATCGAGCTGGACCCGCCGCAGGGCTTCGCGGCGGAGACCACCGCCTCGATCGTCATGTACATCACCTCGTTCGTCTACAAGGCGCCGATCTCCACCACCCACGTGATCACCTCGGCGATCATGGGCGTGGGAGCCACCAAGCGGATCCGTGCGGTCCGCTGGGGCGTCGCCAAGAACATCGTGCTCGGCTGGTTCATCACCATGCCGGCGGCGGCCATCGTCGCGGCGCTGGTGTACTGGTTCGTCCACCTGTTCTGGGGCTGATCCCGCAGGATCCCACCGGGACGCCGCAGGGACACCGCGGGGACACCGGCCGGACGGCAGGGACCACACCGGCACCGGCGGCGCGGACGGCACCGGGAACATGACAGGGCCCGCCCCCACATCTCGGGGGCGGGCCCTTCTTCATGTCCCGCGGCGGCACCGCCATGCAGCACCACGGGACAGCTCGCGTTCCGTCACCCGGCGCGGCGCCGCTCGTGACGGGGTCCGGTCTAGCCGAAGCGGCCGGAGATGTAGTCCTCGGTCGCCTGGACCGACGGGTTGGAGAAGATCCGCTGGGTGTCGTCCAGCTCGATCAGCTTGCCCGGCTGGCCGACGCCGGCCAGGTTGAAGAAGGCGGTGCGGTCGCTGACGCGGGCCGCCTGCTGCATGTTGTGGGTCACGATGACGATGGTGAACTGCGACTTCAGCTCGCCGATCAGGTCCTCGATGGCGAGGGTGGAGATCGGGTCAAGCGCGGAGCAGGGCTCGTCCATCAGCAGGACCTGGGGCTCGACCGCGATGGCGCGGGCGATGCACAGGCGCTGCTGCTGGCCGCCGGAGAGGCCGGCCCCCGGCTTGTTCAGCCGGGTGTGGACCTCGTTCCAGAGGTTGGCGCCCTTCAGCGAGCGCTCCACCACCTCGTCGAGGACGGCCTTCTTCTTCACGCCCGCGAGCCGGAGGCCGGCGATCACGTTGTCGTAGATCGACATGGTCGGGAACGGGTTCGGGCGCTGGAAGACCATGCCGATCGAACGTCGCACGGCGACCGGGTCGACGTTGGAGGCGTACAGGTTCTCGTCGTCCAGGAGGACCTTGCCCTCGACCCGGGCGCCGGGGATCACCTCGTGCATCCGGTTCAGGGTGCGCAGGAAGGTGGACTTGCCGCAGCCGGAGGGGCCGATGAAGGCGGTCACCGAGCGGGGTTCGATGCTCATCGAGATGTCCTCGATGGCCTTGGTGGTGCCGTAGTAGGCCGACAGTCCGCTGACGTCGATGCGCTTGGCCATGATCGTTGCTTCTCTCGTCTGTCTCGTACGTCAGTCGGTCAGTGGCCGGTCTTGGGCGAGCGCCAGCGGGCGATACCGCGGGCGATCAGGTTGAGCGCCATCACGAAGGCGATCAGCACCAGTGCCGCACCCCAGGCACGGGCGTAGCCGTACTGGTTGTTGACCTGCGAGTACTGCGTCCAGATGTACATCGGCAGGGACTGCTGCGGCCCGTCGAACGGGTTGTTGTTGATGTAGTCGGCGCCGAACACCAGCATCATCACCGGGGCGGTCTCGCCCGTGATGCGGGCGACCGCGAGCATCACGCCGGTGGTGATGCCACCGATCGCGGTGGGGAGGACGATCCGCAGGATGGTCTTCCACTTCGGCACGCCCAGCGCGTACGAGGCCTCGCGCAGCTCGTTCGGGACCAGCTTCAGCATCTCCTCGGTGGACCGGACCACGACCGGCATCATCAGGATCGCCAGCGCGAGGCTGCCCGAGAAGCCGGAGTAGCCGAAGCCCAGGGCGAGGTTCCAGAGCGAGAGGATGAACAGACCGGCGACGATCGACGGGATGCCCGTCATGACGTCGACGAAGAAGGTGACGGCCTTGGCGAGCTTGCCGCGGCCGTACTCGACCAGGTAGACGGCGGTCAGCAGACCGATCGGGGCGGCGATCGCGGTGGCCAGGGCGACCTGCTGCAGGGTGCCGATCAGCGCGTGGTAGATGCCACCGCCGGGGCCGGACTGGAGCACGCCCTTCATCGAGTGGCTCAGGAAGTTCCCGTTGACCACTTCGAGGCCCTGCTGGACCGTGTAGACGGTCAGGGCGACCAGCGGCACGACGGCCGTGATGAAGGCGACCCAGACCACCGAGGTGGCGAACCGGTCCTTGGCCTGTCGGCGGCCCTCGACCCGGGCCGCGAAGCCGTAGCTGATCAGGAGGAACAGCAGCCCCGAGATCAGGCCCCACTGCAGGTGGCTGGCCAGGCCGGCGGCGGCGCCGATCCCGCAGCCGAGGGCGATCGAGCCGACCGCGACGGCGGCCGGGGCCCACTTGGGCAGCCGGTTGGCGGTCAGCGGACGGCTGACCGGCCGGGAGTCGTCGACGATGGCGGTGACGGTCATGCGTTGGCCCCCGAGTACTCCTTGCGGCGGGCGATGATCAGTCGCGCGGCACCGTTCACCAGCAGGGTGATGACGAACAGGACGAGGCCGGAGGCCATCAGCGCGTTGCGCCCGTTGTCGCCGGCCTCGGCGAACTTCAGCGCGATGTTCTGCGCGAAGGTGCCGCCGCCCGCGTCGAGGATGTGCAGCGACAGGACGTTGCTGGAGGAGAGCACCACCGCGACCGCGATGGTCTCGCCGAGCGCGCGGCCGAGGCCGAGCATCGAGGCCGAGATGATGCCGGGGCGGCCGAACGGCAGCACCGCGGTGCGGATCATCTCCCAGCGGGTCGCGCCGAGCGCGAGCGCCGCCTCCTCGTGCATCCGCGGCACCTGGCGGAACACCTCGCGGGAGACCGCGGTGATGATCGGCAGGACCATGATCGCCAGCAGGATGCCCACGGTGAAGAGGTTGCGCGGGGTGCCGGACTTGGTCTGGTCGAAGATGTACGTCCAGCCCAGGTACTCGTTGAGCCAGCTGGTCAGGCCGTCCATGTGCGGGACCAGGAAGAGCGCGCCCCACAGGCCGTAGACGATGCTGGGGACGGCGGCGAGCAGGTCGACCAGGTAGGCGAACGGCTGGGCGATCCGGCGCGGCGCGTAGTGCGAGATGAACAGCGCGATCCCGATGGCCACCGGGACGGCGATCGCCATCGCGATGACGGCGCTGACGATGGTGCCGACGACCAGCACCGCGATGCCGAAGACCGGCTTCGGGGCGTCCGGCGCCCACTCGAAGGAGGTCAGGAAGTTGCCCTCGTTCTTGCTGAGGGCCAGGCCCGAGCGCCAGGCCAGGAAGCCGGCGATCGCGGCCATGATGACCAGCAGCAGGATGCCCGAGCCCCGGGCGAGGTTCATGAAGATCTTGTCGCCGACCCGGCTGTCACGCGGTCGGCGTTCCCTGCCTCGCGGGGCGGCAGGGGGGGATGAAGTCATTGGTCTACTCCGGTCTGGTGGCGCCGCCCCGGAAGGGGGACGGCACCATGGCGGCGGTGCCCCGGACGTGGTGCTGGGTTTGGTGCGTTCCGGTGGGGCGGCACCGGCCCCCCTCGCTCACGGGGCCGCCCCACCGGTGGTCCTGTCGGGTCAGGCCAGGGTCGGGACGACGGCGTTGACCTTGTCGGTCAGCTCCTTCGGCAGCGGGACGTAGCCCTTCTCGCCGGCCGCCTTCTGACCCGCGTCACTGATGGTGTAGGTCAGGAAGGACTTCAGGGTGTCGAGGGTGTCGGCCTTGTTGCCCTTGTCGCAGACGATCTCGTAGGTGACCAGGACCAGCGGGTAGGAACCCTCGTCCTTGGTCGCGTAGTCGAGCTTCAGCGCCAGGTCGCTGCCGGTGCCGGCGATCTGGGCCTTGGCGAAGGTGTTGGCGGCGTTGGCGGCGGTGGCCTCGACCGGCTTGGAGGCGCCGGTGTTGATGGCGGCGCTCTTCAGGCTGTTGGTCTGGGCGTAGGCCAGCTCGACGTAGCTGATCGAGTTCTTGACCTGCTTCACCTGGGCCGCGACACCGGCGCTGCCGTTGGCCGACTGGCCGCCCTTGGCCGCCCAGGTCTTGCTGGACGGGTAGGTCCAGGCGCCGTTGCCGGCGGCGGCGAAGTACTTGGTCAGGTTGTCGGTGGTGCCGGAGTCGTCCGAGCGGTGGAAGGACTGGATCTCCGCGTCCGGCAGCTTGGCGCCCGGGTTCAGGGCGGCGATGGCCGGGTCGTTCCACTTGGTGATCTGCGAGTCGAAGATCTTGGCGGCGGTCGGGCCGTCCAGGACCAGGTTGTCGACGCCGTCGACGTTGAAGACCAGCGAGATCAGGCCGCCGGCCATCGGCAGGTCGATGCCCTGGCCACCGGTGCAGACCGCCTTGGTGGCGTCGACCTCGGCCGGCTTCAGGGCCGAGTCGGAACCGGCGAACTGGACCTTGCCCTGGGTGAACTGCTGGATGCCCGCACCCGAGCCGACGCCCTGGTAGTTGATCGTGGTGCCGGAGCAGGCGCCGCTGAAGTTGGTCTTCCAGACGTCGACCGCCGTGCCCTGGGCGGTCGAACCGGCGGCGATCAGCGAACCGGACTTGCCGCAGTTGATCGCGGCACCGGCCGCGGCGGAGCCGCTGGAACCGCCGGCCGCGGTCGTGCTGTTGTTGTTGTCCGAGCCGCACGCGGCGAGCGACAGCGAGCTGACGAGCGCCATGGCACCGATCGCGAGGGCCTTGGAGCGGCCGTTCCGCTGGAGCTTCACTGGGTGTCCCTTTCTGTGGCATCGCCCGACGCGCGGACCGTACGAGTACGGCGGAGCGTGGGTCCTGCTGTGGTCCGGGGCCCGTTCGGCCCTCCGGTGGTCCCGAAGTTAGGCCGGAGAAGTGACACGACAGCCGGTCGCAAATGAACGGAGAGTGAACCTCGAAAGGATGGCAGGAAACTACGTCAGGTAGTAACGGTTGCGTCACGGCAAGGGCGCGGGGAGATCACTTCCACTGTTCCTCCACGGGCTTCGGGCCGGCCGTTCGCACCGGCTTCGCCCCCAGGATCACCAGCAGCGCATCGATCAGCAACCGGTCGTGGTCGTAGGTGAGCCGGGCACGGGCCTTCCCGGCCGGCAGCCACTCCATCCGGTCCACCTCGCGGTTGGGCCGGAAGGCGCCGTTGGACGGCACCGCCGCCCAGTACCGCACCTCCTTCGGACGGCCCTGCACCTGGTAGTGCTGGGCCGGCAGCTCCGGGCCGAGCAGACAGCGGAAGCCGGTCTCCTCCCACACCTCGCGCAGCGCCGCGTCGGCCATGCCCTCGCCGGGGTCGAGCTTCCCCTTCGGCAGGCTCCAGTCGTCGTACTTGGGCCGGTGGATCACGGCGATCCGCGGCCGCCCGAGCCGCCCGCTCTTCTTCGGCCGCCCCGGCAGCCACAGCACCGCACCGGCCGCCAGGACCACCGGGCCGCGGCCCGCCGCGGCCGTGCTCCCCGTCGCCCGCCCCGTTCCCGTGCGCCCGCCCACCTCAGACCGTCCTCGGCGCGACGGAGTGGCCCCGGGCCTCGACCGGGAACTCCGGCCAGCCGTCCGGGCCCGGCTGCAGGTCGGACCACCGGCGGCCGAAGGCGTACCGCGCCGACTCCACCTCCAGCCGCTGGTCGGCGTGCACCACGCCCAGCACGTACGCGGTCGCGGGGGTGATCCGCGGGGTGCGCGCCGCCGTGGCCGCGGTGACCGCGGCGTCGGCGGCCTCCTGCTGCCGGGCCAGCACCGCGTCCAGCTCGTCCAGCTCGGAGGACGGGCGGCCGCACACCTCCAGGGCGTACCGGCCGCGCTTCACCAGGATCCGCAGCCGGGCCCACGGGGCGTCGTCGGCCGCCAGCGCCGTGTCCGCGTCGACCGTGCCCCGGGCCGCCGGCACCGCGCCCAGCCGCCGCAGTCCGTTCCCGCCGTACGGCGTCGCGGCCCGGTGCAGCGGCAGCTGCTGGGCGGTCGCGGACAGCACGGCGAACGCGGCGGCCGCCTGCGGCAGCAGCACGGTCGGGGCCCGGCCGCCCGCCGGCTCCAGCAGCGGCGCCTCGCCGACCAGCAGCGTCATCCGGTCCGCCAGCGCGTGCAGCCGGGCCGAGCGGAGCTCCTGGAGCACCGTGGAGTGCGCCCTGGTCCTGGCCAGGGTGAGCTGCCGGTCCAGCAGCGCCCGCGCCTTGGGGGCGCCCGCGTGGCCGGCCAGCATGCCCGTCCCCTCCGGGTCGCTGCCGCTCAGCGAGTCCAGCGCGCCCAGCAGCCGGGCCGAACGCCGGACGTACCCGGGCTCCAGTGCCAGCAGGTTGAGCAGCCAGCGCAGCTCGGTGCGCGACTCCTGTGCCCACGTCTGCTCGAAGACCGAGCCGAAGGTGTGCAGCAGCCCGCCGACCCGCCGCACGGCCCGCAGCAGGTCCGCGGTACCCGCCGACGGGACGACCGAGGCCGCCCCGGGTCTGGCGCCGACCTCGCCCACCGCCAGCGGCAGGGCGCGCAGGAAGGCGCCGGCCTGGGCGGTGAGGTGGTGGGAAAGGATGTCCCCGGCGGTCGCGGTGGAGGCCGCCTGGGCCGTCATCGGCGCATCGGTCATGGCGTGGTAGATCCCCGTTCCCCCGGGGCCGTTCCCCGGGGCTGGTGGCCGACCACCGGAACGACGGCCCTCGTGAGTGTCGAGGGCCGTCCGCTCCGGGGGCTTCGCATCAGTGGACGCGTCAGCGCGAGGTGGCGGCCCGACGGCGCTGACGCGAGTCGATCAGGAGGTCCTGGACGTGCCTGAGCTGCCGGCTCTCGGCGTCCTGGGAGTGGCGGGTCCAGGCGCCGTCCGGGCCCAGGTGCCAGGACGCGGTCTCGTCCGACACCCCGAGGTCGATCAGCCCGGACAGCTCGGCGCGGTGCGCCGGATCGGTGATCCGCAGCAGCGCCTCGATCCGGCGGTCCAGGTTGCGGTGCATCATGTCGGCGCTGCCGATCCAGACCTCCGGGTCGCCGTTGTTGCCGAACACGAAGATCCGGGAGTGCTCCAGGAAGCGGCCCAGGACGCTGCGGACCCGGATGTTCTCGCTCAGCCCCGGCACGCCCGGGCGGATCGCGCAGATCCCGCGCACCCAGACGTCCACCGGCACCCCGGCCTGCGACGCCCGGTAGAGCGCGTCGATCAAGGACTCGTCGACGATCGAGTTGACCTTGAGCTTCACGTACGCCGGCCGGCCCGCCCGGTGGTGGGCGATCTCGTTGTGGATCCGCGAGACCAGCCCGTCCCGCAGGCCGCGCGGCGCGGTCAGCAGGCGGCGGTAGGACTCGCGGCGCGAGTAGCCGGAGAGCCGGTTGAAGAGGTCCGAGAGGTCCGCCCCGACCTGCGGGTCGGAGGTGAGCAGGCCGAGGTCCTCGTACAGCCGGGCCGTCTTCGGGTGGTAGTTGCCGGTGCCCACGTGCGAGTAGCGCCGCAGGGTGTCGCCCTCCTGGCGGACCACCAGCGACAGCTTGCAGTGCGTCTTCAGCCCGACCAGGCCGTAGACCACGTGACAGCCGGCCTCCTCCAGCTTGCGGGCCCACTTGATGTTGGCCTGCTCGTCGAAGCGCGCCTTGATCTCGACCAGGACCAGCACCTGCTTGCCGGACTCGGCCGCGTCGATCAGGGCGTCCACGATCGGCGAGTCGCCCGAGGTCCGGTACAGCGTCTGCTTGATCGCCAGCACGTCCGGGTCGGCGGCGGCCTGCTCCAGGAAGGCCTGCACCGAGGTGGAGAAGCTGTCGTACGGGTGGTGCAGCAGCACGTCGCGCTCGCGCATCGCGGCGAAGATGTCCGGCTGGGAGGCCGACTCGACGTCGGTCAGCCCGCGGGCGGTGCCCGCCACGAACTTCGGGTACTTCAGCTCCGGGCGGTCCAGCTCGGCGATCCCGAACAGCCCGGTCAGGTCCAGCGGCCCGGGCAGCGGGAAGACCTCCGCCTCGGTGATGTTCAGCTCCCGCACCAGCAGGTCCAGGATGTAGGGGTCGATCGACTCCTCGACCTCCAGCCGGACCGGCGGGCCGAAGCGCCGCCGCATCAGCTCCTTCTCCAGGGCCTTGAGGATGTTCTCGGTGTCGTCCTCCTCCACCTCCAGGTCCTCGTTGCGGGTGACGCGGAAGGCGTGGTGGGCCAGCACCTCCATCCCCGGGAACAGCTCCTCCAGGTGCGCGCCCATCACGTCCTCCAGCGGGACGTAGCGCTGGGGCGAGGCCTCCAGGAAGCGGGCCAGCGACTGCGGCACCTTCACCCGGGCGAAGTGCTTGTGCCCGGAGACCGGGTTGCGCACCACGACGGCCAGGTTGAGCGAGAGTCCAGATATGTACGGGAAGGGGTGCGCCGGGTCGACCGCCAGCGGGGTCAGCACGGGGAAGATCTTCTGCCGGAACAGCGTGTGCAGCCGGGCCTGCTCCTTCTCGGCCAGCTCCGGCCAGCGGACCACCTCGATGCCCTCGGTGGCGAGGTCCGGCAGCACCTCCTGCTGGAAGGCCGCGGCGTGCCGGGCCATCAGCTCGCGCGACCGGGTCCAGATCAGGTCCAGCACCTCGCGCGGCTGTAGGCCGGACGCACTGCGCTGCGCGACACCGGTGGCGATCCGGCGCTTGAGGCCGGCCACCCGGACCATGAAGAACTCGTCCAGATTGCTGGCGAAGATCGCCAGGAACTTGGCCCGCTCCAGCAGGGGGATCCCCGGGTCCTCGGCCAGCTCCAGGACGCGCTCGTTGAACGCCAGCCAGCTGCGTTCGCGGTCCAGGAAGCGCCCCTGCGGCAACGCTTCGTGCTCCTGCTCGTCCGCGGCCGGCAGCTCCGGCGGGATACCCAGCGCACTGGACATCCGGGCCGTCGGCGACAGCGCGGCAGAGACGGGGCGGGGGATGCTCATGGGCTCCAGCTCCTCCAGCAGCAGGACGGCGTCCGGACACGAATGGCTCTGCGGGCCGTCGCCCTCGCCCCGGACCGATGCCGGGAACAGCGCCCATCCACCGGGCGCGGTCCGTACAGGACCGGCCGACGAATGGCGGTCGACTCTGCACGAGCGAGACACTACGGACTTCATCCTGTGATCTTCGCGGCAGCAATTGAATCCACGGTAAACACCGCATGGCCAGGAGGAAAGCTGAGTCGGTCGGGGCAAGGGCCCGCGCCGCCCGGACGCTCACCCACGACCGCTCCGGATCCCGCCCCCGGCCGCTCCGGGCCGACTCCGCCGCCCTCCTCGGACGGCCGGACCGTGGCGGGGGGAGACGGTCAGGCCGACCGCTTCTCCTGGTACCCGGCTCGGTACATGAGGTCCACCTCGTGAATGGTGAATCCCAGTCGTTCATATACCCGAACGGCGGCCGGATTGTCGGCGTCGACGTAGAGAAGAACGGTTTCCAGTCCACGCTCGCCCGGACCGGAGCCGGTCAGATGACGCAGGCCCGCCGCGGTCAGCGCGCGGCCGAGGCCGCTGCCCTGCTCCGCCGGGTCCACGCCCACCACGTACACCTCGCCGAGCTCCGGCTCCGTCGCGGTGGCCCCGTGCACCTTGGTCCAGTGGAAACCGACCACCTTGCCGTCGCGGGTGGCGAGGAAGAAGCCCGCCGGGTCGAACCAGGGCTCGGCGATCCGCTCGGCCAGGTCCTGCCCGGTCCACGCGCCCTGCTCGGGGTGGTGCGCGAAGGCCAGGGCGTTCAGCCGCAGCCACTCAGCGTCGTCCTCCCCCGGACGGAAGGTGCGGAGCTCGACGCCCGCGGGGACGGCCACCTCCTCGGTCTGCCGACCGGTGCGGCGCATCTGCCGCAGCTCACGGACCAGCTCGGCCCCGTACGCACCGGCCAGGTGGCGGGCCGCCGGGTGCCCCCCGTGCACCCAGAAGTCCACCGCGTCGCGCCCCGCCCGGTGGGCCTCCTCCAGGACGGCGTCCACCAGCGGGCGGGCCAGGCCGCGGCCGCGGGCGGCCGGGTCGACGACCAGCTCGGCGGCGGGGTTCCCGGCCGGGCCGGCGGTCGTGCCCTGCGGAACCTCCAGCTGGCCGTAGCCGAGCACGACTGCGGATCCGGACTCGGACTCGACTTCGGATGCGGAGCCTGCTTCGGAGTCGGACCCGGCACCGGAATCCACTGCGGCATCGGTCTCGACCAGGTGGACGACGCCCGGCCGCGGCGTCTGCGCGGAACGCAGCCGAAGCCGGCCCTGCTCGGACACGGCGGCCCGGCCGTCCACCGCCTGGGCCTCCGCCAGCACGCGCAGGGCGCCGTCACGCAGCGCGGGGCGGAGCACGTCGTTCGTCATGACCGCGGTCTGATCGTCCATGCCCTGACGATACGTCACCGGAAATGCGAAGAACCCCTGATCCGAGTGGATCAGGGGTTCTTCTGAATGATTGTTCGGCGGCGTCCTACTCTCCCACAGGGTCCCCCCTGCAGTACCATCGGCGCTGTGAGGCTTAGCTTCCGGGTTCGGAATGTAACCGGGC
>NZ_JBEZIQ010000054.1:0-68092 GCF_040651155.1 Kitasatospora sp. NPDC048545 | reverse complement strand
GCACCTGCCGGTCGAGCGGCTGCACGAGATCGCCCGGGTGCTGTTCGCGGTCGCGCCCCGGGGAGCGGACGGGCCCGGCGGGGTCCGTCGTTCGCGGACGCGCGCGGCGTCCTCCGCGGGAGCACCGGCGGGGCGGCGGCGGGGCAGCGGCGGGGGCGTCCGCGCGGGCCTCGGCGGGAGTTCCGCGGGAGCTTTCGCGGGAGCTTTCGCGGATGATCCGCGTGCACGACGTGAACACCCCGAGAAGGCCCGTCACCAGCCCCGATACGAGCCGCCCGGGCTCCGGCCCGGGGGCGTGCCACGGTCGGCACCGCTTGCTACCGTGAAGATGTCAGGACATATCGGGGGGGACGGCATGACGGACTTCCACGTCAAACCGGCGGACATGCTGCTGTCGTCCGCCGGCTTCACCGACCTGCAGAACGCCGCCTCGCAGATCTACCGGAGCCTGGTGTTCGCGATGGACGCCACCGCGGGCATGGCCGGCGACGACGAGGCCGGCACCAAGTTCGCCGCCGACTACGACCCGGCCGCGCAGAAACTCGTCAACGCGACGGCGCAGGTCGTCGGCCAACTCGGCCAGACCGCCAACGGGCTGTACACGATGGCGATCAACTACCTACAGACCGACGCCGACGTCGCCGCCTCGATGATGGCCCCGCAGAAGCTCCCGGAGTCGGCCGACCCGCAGTGCGACCAAGAGGTCGCCAAGGCCGAACTCCGTTCCGCGGCCGGACACAACGACAGCGGCGCCGTCCACGACCTCCTCAAGAAGTTCTGGCCGCAGGGCGATCCGGGCAAGCTCCGGCAGGCCGCGAGCGACTGGAAGCACTTCGCGGAACTCGTCAGCAAGCTCGGCACCGAGGGCGACAAGCGGGTGCAGCGCGTCACCGCCTCCAGCACCTCCGGCGCCGTCACCTCCTTCGCGCAGAACTGGGCGAAGGTGCACGACGGCTGCGCCACCGAGGGCCCACTGCTGAACAGCCTCACCAACGCCGCGTACAAGCTCGGCCAGGCCTGCGAGTCGTACGCCCAGCACGTCGAGGACCTGCGCGACACGCTGGAGGACCTCGCGATCACCGCCGGCATCGTCGCCGGGGCGGGCCTCCTGCTGACCGTCGTCACGCTCGGCGGGTCCGACGTGGCGGCCGCCGGCGGTGAGGCCGCGATCGTCGCCGAGGCCGGGGCCGCGGCGGCGACCATGACCGCGGCGGTCGAGGGCAGCGCGGAACTCGCCGTACTGGCCGAGGCCGCGGCCGTGGTCGACGCGGCGGCGGCGAACCTGATCCCCGTCGGCGCGGCCGCGGTGACCGCCGCGGCCACCACCGCCGTCGTCCTGGCCGGGGCGACCGACGCCGCCGCGGCCCCCGCCCCCAAGCCGCCGCCGTTCACGGTCACCCCCGGCATGCCGCCGCTGCCGCGCGACCCGAACAGTCCCTTCCCGGCGCTGTCGCCGCAGGACCAGGCCGCCGTCCGGACGTGGATGACGCAGATGCAGCAGGACGGCCGGACGTTCCAGGCGCTCGGCCCCTCCGTGAAGGGCGACCCCAAGATCGACGCGCGCCGGGCCTACCAGGTCCGGGTCGCCGGATCGACCGAGTACCGGCTGTACACCACGGTGACCGACCCGGAGACCGGCCGCGAACTGGGCATGGATGCCGACGGCGTGCGCCCCGAGGACGGCGCGGCGATCGACGCCAAGTACATCGGCCAGCAGAAGAGCTGCAAGTCCCCGTTCCGGCTGGACAACGCCGACGGCGTCTTCGACTTCGTGTACGAGAACACGATGGACGGCGAGGCCAAGAAGCTCGACAAGTACGCGTCGGCGCTGAACGACCCCCGCAACAAGGTCAACCACCTGGAACTCATCACCAACGACGGGAAGGCCAGCTCGTACTTCCAGGGCCTGATGACCGCCAAGGGCGTCGCCGGGAACGTCCGCGTCGTACCGTGACCCTGACGGTCACCGTGACCGTGACGGCCACCGTGACCGAGCGGCCGGACCGCACCGGCAGCCGCCCCGCAGCGGACCTGGCCCGCACCCGACCCGCACGGCATCCGACCCGCACCACCGAGAGAAGCGAGAACACCCCGTGGGATCCACCTTCTACGTCAGCGCCGACCGCGAACAGGCCGGCCCGTGGACCTTCACCGGCGAGCAGCTGAAGGACTGCGTCCGCCGCCACTGGCCGGACGCCACGGTGAGCGGCGCGTTCGAGAACTTCCTGGAGATCCACGCCGAGGTCGAGCCCGGCCGCTGGGCGGAGCTGTCCTACAACCTGCGGCACGGCGCCTTCTCCTTCGAGGACCGCGAACCGCACTCCGCGCCGCTCACCGTCATCTACACGGCGCTGCACGAACTCGCGCCCGCGGTACCGGTGGTGTGGTGGGTCGACTACGACGCCGAGCTTGAGGCCCTGGACCTGGCCGGCGGCCTGGAGGCCTTCATCGACGGCTTCCCCGCCTAGGGTCCGACGTCATCCGGTCCGCCGGTCACCCGAGTTCGCGTTTGAGGATCTTGCCGGTGGCGGTCATCGGCAGGCTTTCGACGATCTCCACGATGCGCGGATACTTGTGGCCGGCCATCTGCTCCCTGCCCCAGGAGACCAGTTCCCCGGGGGCGGCGCCGGCCCCGGGCTTCAGGATGACGAACGCCTTGACCTCCTCGCCGTGGCTCTCGTGCGGCACGCCGACCACTGCGGCCAGGCCGACCGCGGGGTGCGTCATCAGCACCTCCTCGACCTCGCGCGGGTACACGTTGAAGCCACCCCGGATGATCATGTCCTTGGCCCGGTCGACGATGTAGTAGAAGCCCTCCTCGTCCCGGCGGGCCAGGTCACCGGTGCGGAACCACCCGTCCCTGATCGCCTCGGCGGTGGCCTCGGGCCGGTTGAAGTAGCCCTTCATGACGCCGTGGCCCTTCACCACGACCTCACCGACGGCGCCCGGCTCGGTGACCTCCGACCAGTCGGCGTGGATCAGCTTGACCTCGACGCCCCAGATCGGCACGCCGACGGACCCGGGGCGCGGTTCCCGCTCCGGGTCGGAGAAGGTCACCACCGGCGAGGTCTCGGAGAGGCCGTAGCCCTCCAGCACCCGGATGCCGAGCCGTTCCTCGATCCGGCCCAGCAGTTCCACCGGCAGCGGGGCGCCGCCGGACACGCCGATGCGCAGGTTGCGGGCGATCCGGTCCACGTCGACGGTGTCGGTGAGCGCGCCCAGCAGGGCCCACCACATGGTCGGGACACCGGCGAAGAAGGTGATCTCCTCGGTGCTCATCAGCCGGACCACCTCGTCCGCGTCGAAGCGCGGCACCAGGTGCAGGGTCGCGGCCGTCGAGAAGCCGGTGTGCATCTGGACGGTGGAGCCGAAGGTGTGGAACAGCGGCAGGCACAGGACGTGGCTGTCCGTGGCCGGGGTGCTCCGGAACGTCCGGTTGCAGGCCAGCACGTTCATCACCGTGTTGGCGTGGGAGAGTTCGGCACCCTTGGGCTGACCCGTGGTGCCCGAGGTGTAGAGGATGATCGCGGTGTCGGTCGCCTCGGTGGCCACCGGGTCGAACACCGGGGACGCCCCGGCGAGCGCCGCGTCCAGGGTCTGCGCCCCGGCGATCGGCGAGGGGGCGGCCGGATCGGCGGTGATCAGGAAGAAGGTCTCGCAGCTCCCGACCTCGTCGAAGGCCTTCCGGCCCTCCTCGCCGATGGCCAGGTCCCGCGTCCCCTCGAAGCAGAAGTAGGCCTTCACCTCGGCGTCGCGCAGGTGGTAGGCCACCTCGCGCGACTTCAGCAGGATGTTCAGCGGGACGACGACCCCGCCGGCCTTGAGGATGCCGTAGTAGACGACCGGGAACTGCGGCAGGTTCGGGCAGCTCAGCGCCACCCGGTCACCGGGCCGGATCCCGCGCTCCACCAGCAGGTTGGCGACCCGGTTCGCGGCGGCGTCGACCTGGGCGTAGGTCAGCCGCGTCGGGCCGAGCACCACCGCGTCGCGGTCCGGGTGGGTACGGGCGGAGTCCTCCAACAGGACCGACAGGTTCAGCATGGCACCTTCCGAAGGCGTGGATCCGGACCGGGCGGGGACGGCATCGCGTCATCATCGTCCGCGGAGCGGATCACCGCCAGTACCCGGACGGGCTCGGCGCACAGCGCGGCGGGGCCCGCGGTTCCGGTCCTCGGCCGGTCCTCGGCAGTACCCGGGCAGGCCCCGGGCAGGTTCGGGGCGCTCCGAGGGCTTCCCGTTTCCGCACCGGTGCCGGAGGATCCCCGCATGACCCATGATCAGACTGACGGTGCGTCCTCGGCCGATGCGGCCGCCCGCTACCTGGAAGCACTCCGCGAACGCCTGGCCGCCGACGGCTGCCGCATCAACGGGACCGGTCGGCCCGGCCACCGGGTGGTGATCGGCAGCAGGTCGGACCGCAAGGCGCGCTGGTTCGCCACCAAGGTCGAACTGTTCGTCCTCGCCGCCGCCGTCCCCGAGGTCGACGGCGCCTCGCTGGCCGAGTTCACCGGCTGGGCGCTGGGCTACGCGAAGGACCTGCGGAGCGGCCTGGCCGGCGTCCGCAACGCGGCGATGGTCCTGCCCGCCCTGATCAGCGACCGGGTCCATCCGTCCGCGGTGCAGTGGGCCGCCGCGGACGGACGGGTGCTCGGCACCGATCTGATCGCCCGGCCGGTCGTGGTGGAGACGGCGGCGACGGGGGGCGCCCGGACGACCGTGTACCGGGGGCGGGCCGCGTGGGGCGGGATGTTCACCTCGCACGTCCTGACGAAGGCCTCGCTGTACTTCCCCTGAGCCCGCGCGCCGGGCCGGCACGCGGGCGTGCGGACTCCCGGGCCGCACACCGGACCTCCACCCGACGATCACGCTCTTGTGGAATCCTCCATGCGGTGCCACCCTCGTCCCTGTGACTGCGACGGTTTCCGAAGCGGCGAACTCCGGTTCCGGATCCGCTGGTTGGTGGCTGCCCGGGGTGCCGGAGCAGGACCGGGTCCGGACGGCCGCACCGGCCTGGGCGACGTTCGTCGAGCAGGCGCTGAACACGGCACCGGCACCGGTCGTGCCGGCCGGGGACCTGCCGGGCCTCACCGGCTTCCGGACCGTCGTGTCACCGCTGGCCCTGGCGGCCGCCACCCGCCTGCCGGCGGACCTGCCCCCGGCCGTGGTCGATCTGCCCGCCGTGCGGGCGGAGTTCGTCGCCGGGCTCACCGACACGCTGGCCCGGCAGGCCGCCCGTACGCTCGTCCTGGAACTCAACGTGGCCAGGGTGACCGGGGCTTCGGCGGGTGCCACCCCGGCCGAGCGCTTCCGCGACTTCGTCCTGCGGACGGCGACGCGGGAGGGGCTGCTCACGCTGTTCCGCGAATACCCGGTGCTGGCGGGGATCCTGGGCCGGACCTGCCTGGCCGCCGCCGACGCCTTCGCCGAACTGCTGGCCCGCTTCGCCGCGGACCGCCCGGCCCTGGCCGCCACCCTGCTTCGCGACGCCGCTCCCGGACCGCTGGTGGCGGTCCGGCGCGGGGCCGGGGACGGACACCGGGGCGGCCGCGCCGTCGCGCTGCTGCGCTTCACCGGTGGCGCGCGACTGGTGTACCGGCCCAGACCGACCGCCGTCCACCGGCACGTCGGCGCCCTCGTCGACTGGTTCAACGCGCAGCCCGGTACGCCCGGTCTGCGGACCCCTGCCCTGCTCGAACGGCCGGGGTACGGCTGGCTGGAGTTCATCGAGCAGCGTGCCTGCGCGGAGCCCGCCGAGGTGGAGCGTTTCTACGTCCGCCAGGGCGCCTGGCTCGCCCTGCTGCACGCCCTGGACGGCACCGACCAGCACGCGGGGAACCTGATCGCCTGCGGGGAGCACCCGGTGCCGGTCGACCTGGAGACCCTCTTCCACCCGCCCGCCCCGGCCGACCCCGAGCTGCCCGACGACGATCCGCACCGCGCCGACCCGGCGGCGCTCGCGCTGCAGGCCTCGGTGCACCGCACCGGCCTGCTGCCGCGGCTGGTCCTCGGCGACGTCCGGGCCCTGGACGCCTCCGGCCTCGGCGGCGACGCCGGCGCGGGCTCGCCGAGCGACGCGGTGCGGTGGGCGGCGGCCGGAACCGACGAGATGCGGCTGGTGCGCGGGGCGGCCGAGTTCACCGGCGCGGAGAACCGGCCCAGGCTCGGCGGCACGGACTCCGACCCCGCCGACCACCTGGACGCCCTGCTGGCGGGCTTCCGCGCGGGCCGCCGCGCGCTCGCCGCCGGCCGCGCCGACCTCACCGGCCCGGACGGACTGCTGAGCGCCTTCACGGACGACGAGGTGCGGGTCGTGGTGCGCGCCACCGAGGAGTACGCGACCCTGCTCGACGAGTCGACCCACCCCGACGTGCTGCGCGACGCGGAGCACCGGGAGGCCCTGCTGCGGACCCTGGGCACGGGCGAGTCCGCCCGCCCGGGAACGGTCCGGCTGCTCGACGAGGAGATCGCCGAACTGCGGGACGGCGACGTGCCGTTGTTCACCACCCGCCCGGGCCGGACCGAGCTGTGCAGCGGCCGGGGCGAGCGCTTCCCCGACGCCCTGGAGCGCCCCGGCCTCGACCGGGTGACGGAACGGCTCGCGGCGCCGGGCGCGGCCGACCCGGCCGGGCAGGAGTGGATCGTCCGGGCGGCGATGGCGGCCCGGTCCTCCCGCCCCGCCCATACGCCCGGCGGACCGCAGCCGCTTGGCGCACCACGGCGGTCCGGCAGACCTCAACCACCCGGCGCAGCACGGCGGTCCGGCCGGCCGTGCCCGTCCGGCGGGCCACCGGAGGAACCGTCCGACGTTCCCGCACCGGACCCCGCGCGGCTGCTCGCCGCCGCGCGGGTCCTCGGCGACCGGCTGGTCGACGGCGCCCACCGTTCGGCGGAGCGGGCGAACTGGCTCGGGCTCGACCTGATCGCCGACCGGTACTGGCGGCTCGCACCCGCCGGCGCCGACCTCGGCGGCGGCTACCCCGGACCGGCCCTGTTCCTCGCCCGGCTCGCCTCGCTCACCGGCGAGGCCCGCTACGCCGACGTGGCCCGCCGCGCTCTGCAGCCGGTGCCGGCGCTGCTGGAGCGGCTGGCGGCCCGGCCGGCGGACCTGCCGCTGGTCGGCTCGGGGGCCTGGGCCGGGCTGGGCGGACTCACCTGGGCACTGGCGCAGCTGGCCGCCCTGCTGGACGACCGCGAGCTGCTCGACCTGGTCGAGCCGGCCGTCCGGCTCACCGCGGCCGCCGCCGAGGCGGAGGAGCCGGCCGGTCTGGCCGACGGCACGGCCGGCGGGCTCGCGACCCTGCTCGCGGTGCACCGGGCCACCGGCAGCACGGCGGCGTGGGCGGGCGCGCGGCTCTGCGCGGCGCGCCTCCACGACCTGTTCGACGGGCCCGACGGACTCGACGACCCCCGAGGCGCCGAAGGCACCGAAAGCACCGGCCCACGCGGCCGGCTCGACCGGTCGCCGCCCACCGGGCCGGGCCTGGCCGCCGGGCCGGGCCTGGCCGCCGGGGCAGCCGGGGTCGGCTGGGCACTGCTGGCGTTCGCCCGGGCGGCCGGCGACGACGGCCACCGGCGCGCGGGCCTGGCCGCGCTGCGCTCGTCCGCCCGGGCTCCGGCGCTCGGCGGGTCCTGGTGCGAGGGCGCGCCCGGCATCGCGCTCGCACTGGTCGACAGCGGGGCCGCGACGGCCGACCCGGCGCTCGCCGACTGGGCCGGCTCCGCCGTCCGGGCGGCCGTGGCGGCCGGTCCGCGGCCCGACCACAGCCTGTGCCACGGCGAGACGGGGGTGCTGGAGCTGCTGGGCCGGGCTCCCGGCGCAGCCGCCCGCCGGGCGTGGGCCGGCCGTTCGGCCGACCTGGTGGACGCGCTCGCGCGTACCGGGCCGGTCTGCGGCACCCCCGGCGGCCTCGTGGTCCCGGGCCTGCTCTTCGGCCTGGCCGGGATCGGCAACGGGCTGCTGCGGCTCGGCTTCGCCGACCGTACGGCCCCGGTGCTGCCACCGGTCGGTGCCGAGCACGACGCGGCCGCCCGCACGGGCGCCGTGATCCGCGAATAGGGAAAGGGCGAACGCCGTGAACCGAACCGACACCCTGGCCAGACCGCTCGTCGACACCACGCCCGCCGCGGGCGGACCGGCCGTCGGGCAGTCCGCCGGAACGCCCGCGCCGGAGGCGGTCCGCCGGTGGAAGCGGTCCGACGGGCACGAGGGCGTGGCCGCCGACCACCCGGCCGGCGGGATCAGGCTCCACCCGGGCAGTGGGCTCGCCCGCCGCTCCGCGCTGCTGGGCGGCGGCGAGGGCCGGCTCCTGGAGACCGGGGACCCCTGGACGACGATGAGCTACCACGAGGAGTAGCCCGGGCCCGGGCGTTCACCGCCCCGGGGACGGCCCGATCCGGGAGGACGGTCCGGCCGATCGGGGCGGTGAATGCCCGATTCCGCTCTACCGGAGCCCGCGGCCAGCCAATAGCCTGCCGCCCATGCCCACCACATCACCGGTGACCGTCGGCCGGGCGGCCGAGACCTCCCTGCTCCGAAGAGCCCTGACGCGCCTTCAGGACGGCGTCGGGTGTTCGGTGTTCCTGGTCGGCGAAGGCGGCATCGGCAAATCCCGGCTGGTCGACGACTGCGCCGGCCGGGCCCTCGCGGCCGGACTGCCGGTGCTGCGCGGGCGCAGCAGCACGACCGGGGCGGACACGCCGTTCCGCCCGCTGGTCGAGGCGCTCTACTCGTGCTTCCATGCCGGCGGGCCGCCCGGGGACCCGGAGCTGATCCCCTACCGGCCGGCCCTGGCCAGGGTGGTTCCCGAGTGGCGGTCCGCGGCGGTGCCCGGCCACGCCGAGAGCGTGGTGGAGCTCGCCGAGGCACTGCTGCGCCTGCTCGCGGTCGTCGGCCGGGTGTCCGACCCCGGGCCGGGCGGCGGGTCGGACGGCAGGTCGGGCGGCGCGTCGGACGGCAGGTCGGACGGCAGGTCGGGCGGCAGGTCGGACGGTGAGCCCGGCCCGGGCCCCGGCCGCGCGCCGGGCTGCGTGCTGGCTCTGGAGGACCTGCACGACGCGGACGCCGAGACCGTCGGCGTGCTGGAGTACCTGGTCGACCACCTCGACCGGGTGCCGGTGCTGCTGGTCGCGACCCTGCGGCCGGAGTCCGGCGACGCGCTGGACCTGGTGCGCGCGGCCGAGCGGCGCCGGGTCGCGTCGGTCGCCTCGCTGCCGCCGCTGACCACCGCCGAGGTCGGAGCGCTGACCGCGGGCTGCCTGGGCGTGCCGGTCGGCGCCGTGCCGCCCGCCCTGGTCGGGTGGCTGGGCGGGCGCAGCGGCGGGAACCCGTACCTGGCCGAGGAGTTGCTGGCCGAGCTGGTCGGCTCGGACACCCTGCGCCACGACGGCGACCGCTGGCGGGTGACCGGCGACCTCGCCGCGACCGTGCCGGCCAGCGTGGTCCACGGCTGCGGCCACCGTCTCGGCCGACTGGCCACGCCCGTCCGGGAGTTGCTGCTGCTGGCGGCGACCCTCGGTCCCCGGTTCTCCGCCGACACCCTCCAGCTCGTCACCGGCGACGACGACCCGCGCCTGTTCGCCCACCTGCGCGCCGCCGCCGAGGCGGGCTTCATCGCGCCCGACCCCGGCACGCCCGAGGGGTACGGCTTCCGCCACGCCATCGCCGCGCAGGCGGTGCTGGAGAGCGTCGCCCCGGCGGAGCGGGCCGCGCTCGCCCGCCGGGCCGCCGTCGCGCTGCGCAAGGCCGGTCCGCCCTACTCGGTCGACCAGGGTCAGCTGGTCGCCCAGCTGCTCGTCACGGCCGGCGACCACCCCGGTGCGGCCCTGCTCTACGCCGAGGCGGGCCGGCGGGCACTGGCCGACGGCGCCTCCGCGTCGGCCGTCCGGCTCCTGGAGCGGGCCTCGGAGCTGGCGGCGCCGGCGGACCGGACGGCCGTCACCGAGTCGCTGGGGTACGCGCTGGTCGAGGCCGGCCGGCTGGACCACGCCCTCGCCCTGGCCGACGCCCTGCCGACGGGCTGCGCGGCGGCGCTGAGCCCCGAGCGCGAGGTCGCCCTGCGCACCCGGCTGGCCTGGGCGGCCGTGGTCGCCGAGCGGGGCTCCGACACCGTCGCCCAGGTCGCGGCGGCCCGGGCGCTGCTGGGCGACGGGGCGCCGCCGGAGCAGACCGCCGCGCTGGCCGTGGTCAAGGGCCACCTGGCGCTGCTGCCCGGCCGGCAGGACCGGGTGGAGGACGCCGAGCGGATCGCGCGGGAGACGGCCGAGGCGGCAGAGCGCACCGGCCCGCCCGTCCTGGCCTGTCAGGCGCTGCAGCTGCTCGCCCTGCTCGCCCGCGAGCGCGGCTTCGACGCGGCCGACGCGTGCCTGGAGCGGATGCTGGCCGTCGCCGAGACCCACGGCCTGCCCACCTGGCGGTTCGAGGCGCTGCTCCGGCTGGGCGCCAACGCCTTCCTGCGCACCGGCGACGCCCGCCGGCTGGAGCAGGCCGGGGAGGCCGCCCGGGAGCTGGGCTCGATCGCGCGCACCCAGCACACGGAGAGCCTGCTGGCGATGAACGCGGTGCTGCGCGGCGACCCGGTGACGGCCGGGGCGATCGTCGAGCGGTGGCTGGACACCAGCCTGCGGATGGGCAACCTGGCCACCCACCGCTACCTGCGGCTGACCTCGGCGACGCTCGCCGCCCACCGTGGCCGCCGCCGGGACATGGAGCGCGAGCTGGAGCTGTTCCGGCAGGCCGGCGGCATGGGGTCGGTGCTGACCCCGGTGGCGCTCGGGCTGTGCCGGGCGGTCTGCGCGCTGCTGGAGGAGGACCGGGCGGGCGCCGAGGCCGAACTCGCCGCCACCGCCGAGTGGGAGGCCCGGCACCCGAACGTCTTCTACCTGTCCGGCCGGTACGGCCTGGATCCGCTGCTCGCCGTGCTGGCCGGCCGGGCGGGGTGGGAGGAGTACGCGGCCGTGGCCGCCGCCCCGGGTGCGGAACTGGCGTGGAACAGCCGCTTCCTGTGCCTGGCCCGGGCAGTGCTGCTCGGCCGGAGCGGCCGGGGCGAGGAGGCGGCCGCGCTGGTCGAGGGCCTCGCGCCGGGCGCCGACCTCTTCCCGACCGCCCACCGGCTGGGCCTGCGGCTGGTCTCCGAGGCCGCGCTGGCCGACGGCTGGGGCGACCCGGTGAGCTGGCTGCGGAGCGCCGAGGAGTACTTCCACGGCCTGGACGTCCCGTCCGTCGCGGGCGCCTGCCGGGCGCTGCTCCGGCAGGCCGGCGCGAGCGTCGGGCAGCGCCGCAGCGGACGGGAGCGGATCCCCGCCGCGCTGCGGGAGCGGGGGGTCACCCCGCGCGAGTACGAGGTCCTGGCGCTGCTCGTGGACCGGCCCGGCAACCAGGACCTCGCCCGGCGGCTGTCGATCTCGCCCCGCACGGTGGAGAAGCACCTGGCGAGCCTGGTCCAGAAGACCGGGACGCCGGACCGGGCGGCGCTCTGCCGGCTGGCGGCGGAGCTCGCCCCGGACCGCCGCCGGCCGTGACCGGCGGCGCTCGGCCCGGTGACCGTCGCGCCGCCCCCGGCCCGGTGACCGTCACGGCACCGTGACCGCCGCCCCCGGACCGGCCTGCTCAGCCGTTCTCGCCCGTGCACCACTCCAGCACGGCCCGGGCGCTGTGGTACTTGTTCTCGGCCTGCCGGAAGGCCAGGCTGTGCGGGCCGTCGAGCACCTCGGCGGTGACCTCCTCCCCCCGGTGGGCGGGCAGGTCGTGCAGGAAGACCGGGGCGCGGCTCGCGGCCAGGACGGCGTCGTCGACCCGGAAGGGCTCGAACACCGAGCGCCAGTCCGGGTCGGGCTTGCTGGTGCCGGTGGTCTGCCAGCGGGTGGTGTAGACGACGTCGACCTCGGGCAGGTCGGCCATGTCGTGCCGCTGCTCGACCCGGCCGCCCCGGCGGGCGGCCTCGGCGGTCGCCGGTTCCACGTAGCGGGGGTGGACGCCGTAGCCGGGCGGGGTGCGCAGGTGGAGTTCGGTGCCGGGGTAGCGGGACAGGGCGAGGGTCAGCGCGGAGGCGGTGTTGTTGCCCTCGCCCGCGTAGAGCACGCGCAGCCCGTCGACCCGGCCGAAGTGGCCCTGCAGGGTGGTGAGGTCGGCGAGCGCCTGGGTCGGGTGCTCCTCGGCGCTCATCGCGTTGATCACCGCCATCCGCCGCTGGTCGGCCATCGCCCGCATCTCCGCCTCGGGGCCGGACGTCCGGGCGACGAGGACGTCGAGCATCCCGGACAGCACCCGGGCGGTGTCCTCGACGGTCTCGCCGGTGTTCTCCTGGAGGTCGTCGGGGCCGTAGCCGATGATCCGCCCGCCGAGCCTGAGGGCGCCGGCCGAGAAGGCCGTCCTGGTCCTGGTCGAGGTCCTGCGGAAGAGGATGCCGACCACGCGGTCGTGCAGCGGGCGCGCGTCCTCGGCCTTGCCGGCGGCGAACTCGGCTCCTCGGCGGACCAGTTCGTACAGCTCGGCGTCGGTGAGGTCGTCGATCGAGATCAGGTGCCGGCGGCCGGTCGCGGCGCTCATCCGGCCACCACCGCGTCGAGCACGACCGCGAGGCCGCGCTCCAGCCCGGCCCGGTCGATCACCAGCGGCGGGAGCAGCTTCACCACCTCGTCGTGGCGGCCCGCGAGTTCGACGATCAGCCCGTGCTCGAAGCAGTACCGCTGGACGCGCTCCGCCCGCTCGGGGCCGCCGGCCCGTCCGAGGTCGAGGCCGAGCACCATGCCCCGGCCGCGCGCCGTGACGCCGGGCACCTTGGCGGCGACGGTCTCGCCGAACTCGCGCAGCCGCTCGGCGGAGTCGGCCAGCGCGTCGTGGAACTCCGGGCGCTCCCAGTAGTCCCAGGCCGCCGTGGCCGCGACGAAGGCGAGCTGGTTGCCGCGGAAGGTCCCGGTGTGCTCGCCCGGCTCCCAGCAGTCGAGGTCGCGCCGCAGCAACACCAGGGAGAGCGGCAGGCCGTACCCGCCGATCGACTTGGAGAGGGTGATCAGGTCCGGGACGATGCCGGACGGCTCGAAGGCGAAGAAGGTGCCGGTCCGTCCGCAGCCGGACTGGATCTCGTCGGCGATCAGCAGGATCCCGTGCCGGTCCGTCAGTTCCCGCAGCCGGCGCAGCCAGTGCGCCGAGGCCGGGTAGACGCCGCCCTCCATCTGGAGCGGCTCGACGATCACGGCCGCCGGGAGGTCGGTTCCGGAGGACGGGTCGGCGAGCAGTCGCTCCAGGTAGTCGATCGAGTCGAACGCGCCGTGCGGGCCGTCCTCGTACGGGACGAAGGTGACGTCCTGGGCGGGGACGCCGCCGGCCCGCCGGGCCCGCCGGCTGCCGGTGACCGCCAGCGAGCCCTGCGACATGCCGTGGAAGCCCCCGGTGAAGGCGACCAGCCCGCGGCGCCCGGTGGCCTTGCGGGCCAGTTTGAGGGCGGCCTCCACCGCGTCGGTGCCGGTCGGTCCGGTGAACTGGACCTTGTGGTCGAGGCCGCGCGGGCGCAGCAGCACCTCGTCCATCCGGGCCAGGAACTCCCGCTTGGCGACGGTGAACATGTCCAGGCCGTGGCTGATGCCGTCGGCGGCGAGGTAGTCGGTCAGCCGGTCCTTGACGTGGTCGGGGTTGTGGCCGTAGTTGAGGGCGCCGGCGCCGCAGAAGAAGTCCAGGAAGGCCCGGCCGTCCTCGGCGTACAGCTCCGCGCCCTTGGCCCGTTCGAAGACGACCGGGAACTTCCGGCAGTAGAGCCGGACATCGGCCTCCATGGTCTCGAAGAGCGCGTGGTCGCCGGGGGCCGGAAGCCCTCCGGGCCCGGCTTGCACGGTCCGTTCGACGGTCATTCCTGGTCCTTTCCGACGCGTCGGGGTCCGGCCAGCCTCCCCGTCGGGCGCGCGCCCGCAGTAGAGAAGGACGAGCAGTCCTGCGGGCAGCCGGGCTGCCGGATTCTCGGCCGCTTCTTCCCTGACGCGCCCGGCCCGCGCCGGGCGAGTCTTCCTGTCGCGGCGCCGGCAGGACGGCGCCGGCCCTGGAGAGGAGAGCGGAATGGCTGACGAGAGCACCGACCCGCGCACGTACCTGGTGGTCCGCAACGACGAGGAGCAGTACTCGATCTGGCTGGCGGACCGGGAGCTTCCGCTGGGCTGGCACCGCGAGGGCAAGGAGGGCGCCAAGCAGGAGTGCCTGGACCACATCGACAGCGTGTGGACGGACATGCGTCCGCTCAGCCTGCGTCGGCGCATGGAGCAGGAGACCCGGCCGGCATGAGCACCGTGGCTGGCCGCGCCGACGCACCGCTGCCCGACCGGTGCGTGCACGAGTGGTTCGCGGGACGGGTGTCGGGCACGCCGGACGCGACCGCCCTGGAGTTCGCCGACCGGCGGCTGAGCTACGCCGAACTGGACGCCAGGGCGAATCGGTTGGCCCATCTGCTGCGGGCCCGCGGCGTCCGGCCGGACGTGCCGGTCGCGGTGTGCGCCCAGCGCAGCCCGGAGGTGGTGACCGCGCTGCTGGCCGTGCTCAAGGCGGGCGGCCACTACCTGCCGCTGGATCCGGAGTACCCGGCCGAGCGGCTCGCCTTCATGGTCGCCGACTCCGGTGCCCGGCTGCTGCTGGTCGAGCCGGAGCTCGCCGACCGGTTCGCCGCCACCGGCCTGGAGCTGGTGGCGATCGAGCCGCAGTGGTCGGCCGTGGCGGGCCTGCCCACGACGGCTCCCCCGTCGGCGGCCCGACCGGACGACCTGGCCTACGTGATGTACACCTCGGGCTCCACCGGCCGCCCGAAGGGCGTCGCGGTCACCCACCGCAACATCATGCGCCTGGTGCACGAGGCCGACTACGCGGACCTCGACCCGGGGCAGGTGGTGCTGATGCTCGCCCCGCTGTCCTTCGACCTGTCGACCTTCGAGGTCTGGGGCGCGCTGTGCAACGGCGGGCGCCTGGCCGTGCTGCCGCAGGGGACCCCGACGGCGGCGTCGGTCGAGCGGGCGGTGCGCCGGCACGGCGTCACCGTGGCCCTGCTGAGCACCGGCCTGTTCCAGCACGTCGTGCGCACCCGGCCCGGCGCGCTGGCGACGGTGCGCCAGGTGCTGGTGGCCGGGGACGTGGCGCCGCCGGCCGAGGTGCGGATGCTGGTGGAGCAGGGCGTGGAGGTGGTCAACGGCTACGGACCGACCGAGTGCACCACGTTCTGCTGTGCGCGGCGCGGCGTCACCCTGGACGAGACCCGGGGCAGCATCCCGATCGGCCGGGCGATCACCCGGACCACCACGTACGTGGCGGACGAGGACGGCGTCACGCGGGTGCCGGACGGCGAGCCCGGCGAACTGCTGGTCGGCGGGCCGGGGGTGGCCCGCGGCTACCTCGGGCGCCCGGCGCTCACCGCCGAGCGCTTCGTCCCCGACCCGTACGGGACGGTGCCCGGCGCCCGGCTCTACCGCACCGGGGACCTCGTCACCCGGGACCGGGACGGCGTGCTGCACTTCCACGGGCGGCGCGACCAGCAGGTCAAGATCAACGGTCACCGGGTGGAGCTCGGCGAGGTCGAGGCCGCGTTGAGCAACCACCCGCAGATCCGGGCGGCCGTGGCCGCGGTGCGGCCGACCCCGGCCGGGGACAAGCAGCTGGTCGGCTACGTGGTGTCGGACACGCTCGACCGGCCGGGCCCGCCGCTGCGGGAGTACCTGCGGGAGCGGCTGCCGGAGTACCTCGTCCCGACCGCGTGGGTCCGGCTCGCCGAACTCCCGCTGAACCCCAACGGCAAGGTGGACCGGACGGCGCTCCCCACCCCCGGGGCCGACCCGGCGGACGCCCCGGCCGCCGCCCCGCGCACGCCGGTCGAACAGGCCGTCGTCGAGGTCTGGGCCGACCTGCTCGCGGTCACCGCGATCGGCGTGCACGACGACTTCTTCGAACTCGGCGGGCACTCGCTGCTGGCCACCGAGGTCATCGCCCTGCTCGGCGAGCGCTTCCCCGTCGAGCTGCCGGTGAGCGCGGTGTTCGACGCGCCGACCCCGGCGCTGCTCGCCGAACGGGTGCACGAGGCGCTCGCCGAGCGGGTCGCGCAACTATCCGATGCAGAGGTGGAGTCGATGTTGTCGCAGGTGCGTGAGCCATGAACAGTCCGCTGACCGAACCCTCCCCGGCCGAGCCGACAGGCCCGCCGGGTCCGGGGCACCCGGCAGGTGCGCCGGCTTCGGCGGCACCGGCAGGTGCGCCGGCTTCGTCCGATGCGGCCGAGCGACGGCGGGCCCTGCTGGACAGCCTGCTGCGCGGATCGGCCCGGCCGGCCGGCTCCCCCGCCGCCACCACCGCCGCCGCCTCGGTCTCCGCCGAGGCCGTCATCGCGCGGGTGCCGCGCGACCGGCCGCTCCCGTTGTCCTTCGCCCAGCAGCGGCTGTGGCTGCTGGACCAGCTGCGCCCCGGCACCGCCGAGTACGTGCTACCGGTCGGCTGGGAGCTGCGCGGCCCGCTGGACGTCACGGCGCTGCGCCGGGCGCTGGCCGAGGTGTCGGCCCGCCACGAGGTGCTGCGGACCCGCTACCTGGAGGTCGACGGCGAGCCGCGGCAGCTGCCGCTGGCCGAGGCCGCGCCGGAGTTCGAGCTGCTGGACCTCACCGCACTGCCCGCGGACCACGCGCAGGACCGGCTCGGCGCCCTGGTCGAAGGGCTGGCCCGCACACCCTTCGACCTCGCGGTGGGCACACCGATGCGGGCCCGGCTGGTCCGCCTCGCCGCCGACCACCACGTCCTGGTCCTGGCCTTCCACCACATCGCCTTCGACGGCTCCTCGACCGCCGTGCTCGCCGCCGAACTCGGCGCCCTCTACCCGGCGTTCACCGAGGGCCGGCCGAGCCCGTCGGCACCCCCGGCAGTGCAGTACGCGGACTGGGCCCACTGGCAGCGGGAGGCCCACGCCGCCTCCCCGACCACCGACCGGCTCGACTACTGGCGGCGGAAGCTGGCCGGGTCCACCGCCCTGGAGCTGCCGGCCGACCTGCCCCGGCCGCCGGTCTTCGACCCGGCCGGCGCGATCCTGCCGTTCACCGTGCCGGCCGCGACGGTGAACGCCCTGACCGCCTGGGGGCGGACCCGCGGCGCGACCCCGTTCGTGCTGCTGCTGGCCGCCTTCAAACTGCTGCTCGCCCGGCACGCCGGCCGGGACGACGTCACCGTCGGCGCCCCGGCGGCCGGACGCACCCGGCCCGAGACCCGGGACCTGCTCGGCTTCTTCGTCGACACCCTGGTGCTGCGCACCGACCTGTCCGGGGCCCCGACCTTCGAGGAGGCCGTCGGCCGCGTCCGGGAGACGGCCCTGGGCGCGTTCGCGCACCAGGACGTGCCGTTCGAGCGGCTGGTCGACGAGCTCGCCGCCGAACGCGACCTCTCCCGCAACCCGCTGTTCCAGGTGATGTTCGCGTACAACGGGGCGGGCGCCGGCGCCGAGTTCGGCGGCGCCGGGCTGCGCGCCACCCCGTACGCCACGCCCTGGCACAGCGCCAAGTTCGACCTGACGCTGCACCTCACCGAACAGCCCGACGGCTCGCTGTCCGGCGTGGTCGAGTACGCCACCGCGCTGTTCACCCCGGAGCGCGCGGCGGTCCTGGCCGAGCACTTCACCGCACTGCTGGACACGGTCACCCGGGACCCGGGGGCGGTCGTGACCGGAGCCGCCCTGTTCTCGCCGGAGGAACGCGCCCGGCTGGAACGGTGGAACGAGACCGACGTGCGCCACCCCGAGGGCGAGGTCCTGCACCGGCTGGTCGACCGGCAGGCCGGGCGCACCCCGACGGCCGTCGCCGTGCGCTTCGAGGACGAACACCTCGACTACCGAGAACTGTGCTCGCGCGCCGACGCGTTGGCCCGCCGGCTGCGGGCCCTCGGCGTCGGCCCGGAGAGCATCGTCGCCGTCTGCCTGCACCGGGGGCTGGAGCTGCCGGTGGCACTGCTGGCCGTGCTCAAGGCCGGCGGCGCCTACCTGCCGCTCGACCCCGGCTACCCCGCCGAGCGGCTGGCCCACATGCTCACGGACTCCGCCGCCCCGGTCGTGCTCACCACCGCCGAGCTGGCCGCCGAGCTGCCGCCGCACCGGGCCCGGGTGCTACTGCCGGACGGCGGCCGACCCGGCGAACCCGCGGACGCCCAGGACGGCACGGACAGCCCGGACAGCCCGGACCCCGCGGTGGACCCGCTGCACCCCGCCTACGTCATCTACACCTCCGGCTCCACCGGCCGCCCCAAGGGCGTCGTCACCACCCACCGGGGCATCGTGAACCGGCTGCGCTGGATGCAGGACGCCTACCGCCTCACCGAGGCCGACCGGGTGCTGCAGAAGACCCCGTACAGCTTCGACGTCTCCGTCTGGGAGCTGTTCTGGCCGCTGATCACCGGCGCGACCCTGGTGATGGCCCGGCCGGACGGCCACCGCGACCCGGCGTACCTCGCCCGGACCATCGCCGACCAGGGCGTCACCGCCCTGCACTTCGTGCCCGCGATGCTCCGCGCCTTCCTCGCCACCGTCCCCGCCGACGCCCCGGCCGGCACCCCGGCGAGCGCCGCCGGCACCCCGGAGGCTGCCCCCGGCACCACCGCCGCCGGGCTGCGGCTCGTCCTGTGCAGCGGCGAGGCCCTGCCCGACGACCTGGCCGAGGCCTGCCACCGCCACGCCGTGACCGGCGGCGCCGAACTCCACAACCTGTACGGCCCGACCGAGGCCGCCATCGACGTCACCGCCGGCCCGTGCCGCCCCGGCGAGCGCGTCACCATCGGCACGGCGATCGCCAACACCCGCGTCCACGTCCTGGACGACGACCTCGCCCCGGTCCCCGTCGACGTCCCGGGCCGGCTGTGCCTGGCCGGCGTCCAGCTCGCCCGCGGCTACCTGAACCGCCCGGCCCTGACGGCCGAACGCTTCGTCCCCGACCCGGACCCGGGCAACCCCGGCGGACGGCTGTACCTGACCGGCGACCTCGCCCGGCGCAACCCCGACGGCACCCTCACCTACCAGGGCCGCGGCGACCACCAGGTGAAGCTGCACGGGCACCGGGTCGAGCTCGGCGAGATCGAGTCCGCGCTGCGCACCCACCCGCTGGTCGCCGACGCCGTCGCCGCGCTGTACGGCCCGCCCGGCGGCCTGCGGCTGGCGGCGCACGTCGTCCCGGCCGACCCCGCCGCCGCCCCGGCCCCCGCCGCGCTGCAGGACCACCTGCGGCGCTCGCTGCCCGAGCACATGGTCCCCACCGCCTGGACCAGCCTGGTCCGGCTGCCCGTGACACCGAACGGCAAGCTCGACCGGGCGGCCCTGCCCGATCCGGTGCCGCAGGCCGCCACCGGGTACGTCCCCCCGCGCACGCCCGTCGAGCAGGTGATCGCCCGGGCGTGGGGCACGGCCCTGGAACTGGACCGCGTCGGCGTGCACGACAGCTTCTTCGACCTCGGCGGCGACTCCATCCGCGCCATCCGCGCCGTCGGCCGGCTGCGCGAGCAGGGCCTCGACGTCTCCGTCCAGGACGTCTTCCGGCACCGGAGCGTGGCCCGGCTCGCCGAGGCCGTCGCCCCGCGCGGCGCGAGCCGCCCGGCCGCCGCCACCGCGCCCTTCGACCTGCTCGACCCGGCCGACCGCGACGCGCTGCCGGACGGCCTGACGGACGCGTACCCGTTGTCCCAGGTGCAGGCCGGGATGGCGTACGAGATGCTGGCCGGCGCGGCCCGGGGCATGTACGTCAACGTCCTGAGCTACCCGGTGCGCGAGGACGACGGGTTCTCCGCCACCGCGCTGCGCGCCGCGGCCGACCTGCTGGCCGCGCGGCACGAGATCCTGCGGACCTCCGTCGACCTGTCCGGCTACGGCGAGCCGCTCCAGCTGGTGCACGCGCAGGCGGGCGTCCCGGTGGCCGTCCACGACCTGCGCGGGCTCACCCCCGAGCGGGTCCGGGCCGAACTGGCCGCCGCCACGGCGCGCGAGCAGTCCACCGCCTTCGACCTGGCCGCGCCGCCACTGCTGCGGCTGGTCGCGCACCGACTGGACGACCGGCAGTGGCGGCTGACCGTCGTCTACGCGCACACCATCCTCGACGGCTGGAGCCAGAACTCCCTGGTGCCCGAACTGCTCGGCTACTACCGGGCGCTGCGTGACGGCCGCGACCCCGCGCCACCGGCCCCGCCGGCCACCCGGTTCGCCGACACGATCGCGCTGGAGCGCCGCTCCCTGGCGTCGGCCGAGGACCGGGAGTTCTGGCGCGGGCGGGTGGCGCGGCACGCCCCGTGGCGCGTGCCCGAGGGCTGGTCGGCCCCGGAGCGGCACCGCGCCGACGACGCGGACGGCGCCGTCCACCGGGTCGCCCGGGTGGACTTCGCGGACCTCCTCCCGGGCCTGCGCGCGCTGGCCACCGAGGCCGGGGTCCCGCTGAAGAGCGTGCTGTTCGCCGCCCACCTGACCGTGCTGGGCCTGTTCGGCGGCGGCACCGACGGCCCGGCCGCGTTCACCTCCGGGCTGGTCTGCAACGCCCGCCCCGAGACCGCCGACGGCGACCGGGTGCGCGGCATGTTCCTCAACACCGTGCCGTTCCCGGTGGTCCTGGACGCGGCCGGCTGGCCCGACCTGGCGCGGTCCGTCTTCGCCGAGGAGACCGCGCTCTGGCCGCACCGGCACCACCCGCTGCCCGCGATTCAGCGCGCCTGGGGCCAGGACACGCCGCTGGTGGACGTGTTCTTCAACCACACCGACATGCACGTCCTGGCGGACGAGGGCATCGAGGCGGACGACGTCGAGGACCGGACCCCGAACGAGTTCGGCCTCTCGGTGTCCACCGTGCCCGGCGCACTCGTCCTGGAGGCGGCCGCGGACCGGATCGGCGCCGGGGAGCTGGCGCTGCTCGCCCGGACCTACCGCCACGTGCTGGCCGGGCTGGTGGCCGACCCGACGGCGGATCCGCGGGCCGTCACGCTCCCCCCGGCCGACCGCAGCGCCCTCCTCCCGGCCGGTCCGGCCGTCACCGGGGCCCAGGACGGCCCGACGGTCCTCGACCTGTTCCACCGCCAGGCCGACCGCACGCCCGACGCGGTCGCGCTGGTCTGCGGCGCGGAGCGGATCGACTACGCCGGCCTGCGCTCGCGCGCCAACCGGCTGGCCCACCACCTGCGGGCGCTGGGCGTCGGCCCGGGCACCGTGGTCGGCCTGCTCCTGGACCGCGGCCCCGACCTGCTGACGGCCGTGCTGGGCGTGCTCGGTTCCGGCGCGGCCTACCTGCCGGTCGACCCCGCGCTGCCCGAGGACCGGATCCGCTACCTGTTCGACGACTGCGCCAGTCCGGTGGTCGTCACCGACACCGCGCGCTCCGCCCGGCTCGCCGGGGACGGCCGAGCCGGCGGCCGCCGGCTGGTGCTGACCGACGCCCACCGGGCGGAGATCGCCGCCCGCCCCGACACCGCGCCCGCGCTCCCCGCCGACCCGGCGGCACTGGCCTACGTCATCCACACCTCCGGCTCCACCGGCCGGCCCAAGGGCGTCATGGTGACCCACGGCGGCCTCGCGGGCTTCCTGACCGCCATGGCGGACCAGGTGCCGCTGCGGCCCGGCACGGCCGTCGCCGCGCTGACCACGGTCTCCTTCGACCCCTCCGTCCTGGAGCTGTACCTCCCGCTGCTCGCCGGCGCCACCGTGGTGCTGGCCGACACCGAGGAGGCCAGGGACCCGCTGCGGATGGCCGAACTGCTCGACCGGACCGGCCCGGCCGTCGTCCAGGCCACCCCGGTCACCCTGCGGATGCTGCTGGACGGCGGCTGGAGCGCCCCCGCCGGCCTGCTGGTGCTCAGTGGCGGCGAACGGCTCCCGGCCGACCTCCTCGGCCGGCTCACCGCCGGCGGCGCCCGGGTCCGGGACCTCTACGGCCCCACCGAGACCACCGTCTGGGCCACCGTCACCCGGCCGGCGGCGGAGCCCGGCGAACCCCGCTGGTCCGTCCTCGGCAACACCCGGCTGTACGTCCTGGACGGCCGCCTCGAACCGGCCCCCGACGGCGTGGTGGGCGAGATCCACCTGGGCGGCTCGGGCCTGGCCCGGGGCTACCTCGGACGGCCCGGCACCACCGCCGGCGCCTTCGTCCCCGACCCGTACGGCGCCACCCCCGGCGCCCGGATGTACCGCACCGGCGACCTCGGCCGCAGGCGACCGGACGGCAGTCTGGAACTCCTCGGCCGGGCCGACCACCAGGTGAAGATCCGCGGCCACCGGATCGAGCCCGGCGAGATCGAGGCGGCGCTGCTCGCCCGCCCGGAGGTGCGGGCGGCGGTGGTCCAGCCGGTGACCCTCCCGACCGGCGAGGTCGAACTGGTCGCCCACCTGGAGCCGGTGCCCGGCACCGTGGTGCCCGGGCACGGCGCGCTGCGCGACCACCTGCTGACGACCCTGCCCGACTACATGGTCCCGGCCGCCTTCGCGGTCCTCGACGCACTGCCCCTGACCCCCTCCGGCAAGGTCGACCGGCGCAACCTCCCGAGCGTCGGACTCGGCTCGGAGGAGAAGGAGTTCGTCGAACCGCGGGACGAGGCCGAGCGCGCCGTCGCCGCCGCCTGGCGCGAGATCCTCGGCCACGCCCGGATCGGCGTGCACGACAACTTCTTCACCCTCGGCGGACACTCCGTCCTGGCCACCCGGATCGCCCTGCGCCTGCGCGAGTCGACCGGCCGGGACGTCCCGGTCCGGGCGGTCTTCGACCGCGCCACGGTGGCCGCGCTGGCCGCCGCGCTGCCCGGCTACCCGGAGGCCGCAGCGGTCGCCGCGCTGCCGCTGCTCGGGGCCCGGCGCGCCCGCCGGGGAGGCGCCCGGTGACCGCCACCCGACCCGGGCGGCCCGAGGGGGACGAGCGGGAGGTGGTGGCCGACCAGCCCCTGCACCGCAACCGGGACTTCGTCCTGCTGTGGAGCGGATCGGCGCTGTCGATGCTGGGGTCGACGGCCGCCACGGTCGCCTACCCGCTGCTGGTCCTGGCCCTCACCGGCTCGGCCGCCGACGCGGGGCTCGCCGGGTTCACCGCCCTGCTGCCGCTGCTGCTCTTCCCGGTGCCGGCCGGGGCCCTGGTGGACCGGGTGGACCGCAAGCGCCTGATGATCTGGTGCGACGCCGTCCGGGGGGCCGGCGCGGTCAGCATCGTCCTCGCGCTGGCTCTCGACCGGCTGACCCTGACCCAGATCCTGCTGGTCGGCTTCGTCGAGGGCACCCTGACGGTCTGCCACGAGCTGGCCTCCCACGTCGCCGTGCCGCACCTGGTGCCCGAGCACCGGCTGTCCGAGGCGCTGGCGCGCAACGAGGCCCGCGAGCGGGCGGCGATCACCCTCGGCACCCCGCTGGGCGGCGCGCTCTTCGGACTGGCCCGGGCGCTGCCGTTCCTGCTGGACGCGATCAGCTACGCGGTGTCCGTGGTGACGCTCCTGATGATCCGCAAGGACTTCCAGGCCGCACCCGCCGCACCCGCCGCAACCGACCCACCCGCCGCAGCCGACGGGACCGGGGGAAGCGCCGACCCCGCCGGGCAGCCGCCGGAGCCGAAACCGCTCGCCGAACTCGCCGCCGGGTTCGCCTGGCTGTGGCACCAGCCGTTCCTGCGCGTCGCCGCCCTCGCCGTCGCCGGCAGCAACCTGCTCTTCCGGGCCCTGTTCCTGGTCGTCGTGGTGCTCGCCGGGGAACGCGGCGCCTCGCCCACCGGGATCGGCGTCCTGCTGGGGGTCGCGGGGGCGGGCGGCGTGCTCGGCTCCACCGCCGCCTCCTGGTGCCGCCGGCACCTGCCGCTGCGGGCCGTGGTGATCGGCGCCAACTGGGCCTGGGCACTGCTGGCCGTCGGCCTGGTCCTCGCCGGGAACCTCTACCTGACCGGCGCGCTCTACGCGCTGATGTGGTTCGTCGGCCCGATCTGGAACGTCGCCGTCGCCACCCGGCAGCTCTCCACCACCCCGGACCACCTGCAGGGTCGGGTCTCCGGCGCCAGCGGCGTGCTGTCCGGCGGCGCGCTGCCGCTCGGCTCGCTCGCCGGCGGCCTGCTGCTCCAGTGGTACGGCACCGGGACGGCCCTGACGGTGCTCGCCGTCTGGATGGTCCTGCTGGCCTGCGCGGTGACCCTCAGCAAGGCGGTCCGCCAGGCCCCGACCGGGCCCGACGACCGCCCCGCGGCCGACCCGGCCCACCCCACCCGGACGGAACCGCCCACCGCCTAGGCCTGTCCGGCCCAGGGCGTCCGCCGCCCCACCCCGACGCGACCACGAGGAGTCCCACCATGACCCGTACCCCACCGACGTCCCCGCCCCGTCCGCTCGCCGCGCGCCCGGCGGGCGTGCCGGCCGGGGCCCCCGCCGGCGCCGGCCTCGACGCGGGCCCGGGCGTCCGGTGACCGCGCCCCCGTCCGGTGCCGCCGGCGGGATGCCCGCCGGTGTGCTGTCCACCGTCGGCGCCACTCCGCTGGTCGAACTCACCAGGGTCTTCCCGGACAGCGCGTTCCGCACCTACGCGAAGCTGGAGTCGCACAACCCCGGCGGCAGCATCAAGGACCGCGCCGCGCTCAGCATGCTGGTCGACCGGATCCGCTCCGGCACGCTCACCCCCGGCAAGTCCGTGGTGGTGGAGTCGAGTTCCGGCAACCTCGGGATCGGCCTGGCCCAGGTGTGCCGGTACTTCGGACTGCGCTTCGTCTGCGTGGTGGACGCCCGGACCAACCAGCAGAACATCGCCGTGATGCGGGCCCTGGGCGCCGAGGTGGAGGTGGTGACCGAGCCCGACGCGGGCACCGGCGAGTACCTGCCGGTGCGGCTGCGCCGGGTGCGGGAGCTGGTCGCCGGCATCCCGTTCGCGTACTGCCCGGACCAGTACGCCAATCCGCTGAACGCCCGGGCGCACCGGCAGACCATGCGGGAGATCGTCGACGAGCTGAACGGCCGGGTCGACTACCTGGTGTGCGCCGCCAGCTCCTGCGGGACCCTGCGCGGGTGCGCCGAGTACGTGCGCGACCTCGCCCTCCCGACCCGGATCGTGGCCGTCGACGCCATCGGCAGCGTGATCTTCGGCGGGCCCGCCGGGCCCCGGCTGATCCCCGGTCACGGCGCCTCGGTGCGCCCCGCGCTGTACGGCGCGGACCTGGCCGACGAGGTGGTGCACGTCGACGACCTGGACTGCCTGGTCGGCTGCCGCCGGCTCGCCCACCGCGAGGCGATCCTGGCCGGCGGGTCCTCCGGCGCGGTGCTCAGCGCCCTGGACCGGCTCCGGCCCCGGATCCCGCCCGGGTCCGTCTGTGCGGTGATCCTGCCCGACCGGGGCGAGCGCTACCTCGACACGATCTACGACGACGACTGGGCGGCCGCGCACTTCGGCGAGGCCGCCGACCTGTGGAAGGAACCCTCCGTGGAGGTGGGAGCATGCTGATCCTGGGCGCACGCGACGTACGACGGGCACTCGACGACCGGGAGCAGGAGGTGCTCGCGGCCGTCCGCGACGCCTACGTCCGGCACGCGCGGGGCGACAGCGCCGTCCCGCACTCGGTGTTCCTGCGCTTCCCCGACGACGAACGCAACCGGATCATCGGCCTGCCCGCCTACCTGGGCGGCGAGCAGCCGGTGGCCGGCATGAAGTGGATCTCCTCCTTCCCGGGCAACCTCGCCCTGGGCCTGGAACGCGCCTCGGCCGCGCTGATCCTCAACTCGATGCGCACCGGGCACCCCGAGGCGCTGATCGAGGCCTCCCTCGTCTCGGCCCGGCGCACCGCCGCGAGCGCGGCGCTGGCCGCCGCCGCCCTCGCCGGCGATCGGCCCGACACCGGGGCCGGGCTGATCGGCTGCGGCGTGATCAACTTCGAGGTGCTCCGCTTCCTGCGGGTCGTCCTGCCGGACCTGGACACCGTCACCCTGTACGACCGGGACCGCGCCCGCGCCGAGGAGTTCGCCGGGCGCTGCGCGCGGGAGCAGCCCGGCCTGAAGACCGCGGTGGTGGACCGGCCCGAGGACGCGCTGGCCGCGCACCCGCTGGTCGCCCTGGCCACCACCGCCGGCACCCCGCACCTGGACACCGCGCCCTGCCGTCCCGGCACGCTGGTCCTGCACGTGTCCCTGCGCGACCTCACGGTGGAGTCGGTGCTGTCCGCCGTCAACGTGGTGGACGACCCGGACCACGTGTGCCGTGCCGCGACCTCGCTGCACCTGGCCGAACAGCGCACCGGCGACCGGGAGTTCATCACCGACACGATCGGCGGCCTGCTCTCCGCCGGCGGCCCGCACCGGCGCGACCCGCGGCGCACCACGGTCTTCTCGCCGTTCGGCCTCGGCATCCTCGACCTCGCGGTGGCCGACCTGGTGCGCCGCCGCGCCGAGGCCGAGGCCCTCGGCACCCGGCTCACCGACTTCCTCCCCGGCGGCGCCCCGTGACCGCCCGGTCCGCCGTCCCCGCCCCGGTGGAGCTGCGCCGGTACCTGGCGGACGCGACCGGCCCCGACCGGCCGTACCCGCTGGACCAGTGCGTCCACCAGCTGTTCGAGCGGCAGGCCCGGCGCACCCCCGACGCGGTCGCGCTGGTCTGCGACGGCGTCGAGCTGGACTACGCGGGGCTCAACGAGCGGGCCAACCGACTGGCCCACCGGCTGCGGGCGGCCGGGGCGGGACCGGAGTCCCTGGTCGGTGTCCGCCTGGAGCGCGGCACCGACCTGGTGGTGGCCCTCCTCGGGGTCCTCAAGTCCGGTGCCGGGTACGTGCCGCTCGACCCCGAACACCCGCCGCTGCGCACCGCGGCCGTCCTCGCGGAGAGCGGCGCGACCCTGTTGGTCACCGACGCCGCGGCGGCGGCCGCCGCCGAGCACGCCGGGGTGCGGCCGGTCGTCCCCGACGACGAACCCGGGTGGCCCGCCCACGACCCGGCTCCGGCGGCGGACCCGGACAACCCGGCCTACGCCATCTTCACCTCCGGTTCGACCGGCCGCCCCAAGGGCGTGCTGGTGCCGCACCGGGGGGTGGTCAACCGGCTGCTGTGGATGCGCGACGACTGCGGGCTCACCGGCGGCAGCCGGGTGCTGCAGAAGACACCCGCGACCTTCGACGTGTCGGTCTGGGAGTTCTTCGGCCCGCTCGCGGTCGGCGCGACGCTCGTCCTGGCCCGCCCCGGTGGGCACCGCGACCCGGCCTACCTGTACGAGGTCCTGGCCGGACAGCGGGTCGACACCGTGCACTTCGTCCCCTCGATGCTGCGGGAGTTCCTCGCCGACCTGCGGGCCCGCCGCGACCACGGCGGGCCGCCCGTCCTGCCCGCACTGCGCCGGATCGTGTGCAGCGGCGAGGCGCTCGGCCCCGACCTCGTCCGCGAGGTGCACCAGCTCCTCGACTGCGAGCTGTTCAACCTGTACGGGCCCACCGAGGCGGCGGTGGACGTCACCGCCGAGCGGTGCCTGCCCGGGGCCCCGGTCACCATCGGCCGGGCGGTCGCCAACACCCGGGCCTACGTGCTCGACCCCGACGGGGTGCCCGCCCCGCCGGGCACCCCGGGCGAACTCTGCCTGGCCGGCGTCCAGCTGGCCCGGGGCTACCTCGGCCGGCCCGGCGCGACCGCCGCCGCCTTCCGGCCCGACCCGCACGGCCCGCCCGGCGCCCGGCTCTACCGCACCGGCGACCTCGCGCGTCGGCGCGTCGACGGCCGGATCGAGTACCTGGGCCGGCTCGACCACCAGGTGAAGATCCGCGGCCTGCGGATCGAACTCGGCGACGTCGAGACCGCGTTGGCCGCCCACCCGCAGGTGCACGCCGCCGTGGTGGCGGCGCACCCGGCCGCCACCGGCGGCAGCCGGCTGGTCGGCTACCTGGTCGGCGCCGTCCCGGACGTGCCCGACCTGCCCGACCTGCGCAAGCACCTCGGCGAGCTGCTCCCCGACTACATGATCCCCACCGCCTGGGTCCGGCTCGCCGAACTCCCGCTCACCGCGAGCGGCAAGACCGACCGCAAGGCGCTGCCCGCCCCGGACGACGGCCGCCCGGAGCTCGCCACCGCCTACCTGGCGCCGCGCACCCCGACCGAACGGACCCTGGTCGGCATCTGGGAGCAGGCCCTCGGCGTGGCCCCGATCGGCGTCCGGGACCGCTTCCTCGACCTCGGCGGCCAGTCACTGATCGCCACCCGGATCTGCTCCCGGCTGCGGGCGCGCACCGGCGCCGCGCCCTCGCCCGCCGACCTGCTCGCCCGCCCCACCGTCGAGGACCTGGCCGCGCTGCTCGACGCGGCCGGCCCGGCCCCCGCACCGCAGGACCTCCGGACCGTCCCGCCGCGCCCGCCCGGACCGGTACCGCTCTCCTCCGAGCAGCACCGGCTCTGGTTCCTCGACCGGCTCACCCCGGGCAGCACCGAGTACACCATGTACGACGCGCACCGGCTGCGCGGCCCGGTCGACCCCGCCGCGCTGCACGAGGCCCTGCGGGCGACCGTCCGCCGGCACGCCGCCCTGCGCACCACCTTCGAGGCCCGCCGCGGGGTGCCCCACCAGGTGGTCCACCCGGACCCGCCGACCGCCCCGGAGGTGGTGGACCTCACCGGCACGCCGCCCGACGGACGCGAGGAAGCGGCCCGCCGCGCCGTCCGGGCGCAGGTGGAGCGGCCGTTCGCCCTGGACCGCGGCCCGCTGCTGCGCCTGGTCCTGTTGACCCTGGAACCGGACCACCACGTCCTGCTCGCCGTGGTCCACCACATCGTCGCCGACGACTGGTCGATGGGCGTGTTCTGGCGTGACCTGTCCGAGGGCTACCGGGCCGTGCGCGCCGGCCGCGCGCCCCGGCTGCCGGCCCTGCCCGTCGACTACCCGGACTACGCGGCCTGGCAGCGCAGCGGGGCCGGCGCGGCCGACCGCACCGAGGACGACCTCGACCACTGGCTGCGTCACCTCCGCGCGCCGCTGCCGGTTCTGGAGCTGCCCGGCGGCCCGAGGCCACCGCTGCGCGGACGGCGGGACGCCGTCGTCGACTTCACCCTGCCCGCCGCCGTCACCACCGCCCTGAACCGGACCGCGGGCGAGGCCGGCGCCACCCCGTTCATGGCCCTGCTCTCCTGCTTCTCGGCGGTGCTCGCCGGGGCCTGCGGAACGGAGGACCTGGTCGTCGCCACCTTCACCGCCAACCGGCCGATCGCCGAACTCGCCGACCTGGTGGGCCTGTTCGTCAACACCCTGGCGCTGCGCACCCCGGTAGGGCGGCGCGAGCCCTTCACCCAGGTGCTCGCCCGCACCAGGGCCACCGCGCTCGCCGCCTACCGCCACCAGGGCCTGCCGTTCGACCGCGTGGTGACGGCGCTGCGGCCGCCGCGCGACCCGAGCCGCAACCCCGTCGCCCAGGCCGGGTTCCAGCTCCTCGGCCCGCTCGCCGGCCGGGTCGACCTCCCCGGGACCGCCGCCGAACCGTACGACCACGGCCAGGGCGGCCACCCCTTCGACGTGCTGGTCGACCTGCGCGAGAACGGCGCCGCCCTGGACGGCCGGCTGCACTACCCGCAGGGCCTGCTCACCGACGCCGCGGCCCGTGACCTGGCCGGCGCGTTCACCGGGTTCGTCGCGGCCGCCGCCGAGCGGCCCGGGCTCCCCGTGGAACGGCTCGGCTGACCCCCGACGGCCGACGGCGGCCGGGACCCCCGCACCGGGCCGGTGCCGGGGTCCCGGCCGCCGTCGGCATGCCCGCGTGCCCGCGTGCCCACGGGCCGTCGGCGGAGTCCGCAGCGTCGGCACGGCGGCAGAGAAGAACGCGCAGCGGCCCCGGAGAACGCGCTGCCGACAGGGCTGCTCGTTGTTCTCTCGCCGCGCCCGGCCCGGCCGGAGAGGCTGAGGCGCATGACTGCGAACCCGTCACCCCCGGCCGCGGCCGCGGACCCCTCGGGAGAGCGCGACGCGGAGTCCGCACTCCCCTTCGTCCTGTCGGCGGACGCGCCGGGCACCCCGGTGGCCGACTGCCTGCCCGCCGTCCGTCCCCTCCTCCGCCGGCGGCTCCTGGAGCACGGCGCGGTCCTGCTGCGCGGCTTCGACGTCGGCGGGGTGGACGGGTTCGCGGGCGTGGTCGAGGCCGTCTCCGGCGAACCGCTGGCCTACACCGAACGCTCCTCGCCCCGCAGCACGATCAAGGGGCGGGTGTACACCTCGACCGACTACCCCCCGGCCGAGGAGATCTTCCTCCACAACGAGAACTCCTACCAGGCCGCCTGGCCCCGCACGCTGTTCTTCCACTGCGCACAGCCGCCGCTGACGCTCGGCTCCACCCCGCTCGCCGACGTCCGGCGTGTCCACGCGGCGATCGACCCGGCGGTGCGCGAGGAGTTCACGGCCCGGGGCTGGATGGTGACCCGCAACTTCACCGAGGGCTTCGGGGTGAGCTGGCAGCAGGCCTTCGGCACCGAGGATCGCGCCGGCGTGGAACGCTACTGCGCCCGCAACGGCATGACCGCCGAGTGGACCGCGGCCGGCCTGCGGACCCGGGCCCGGCGCGAAGCCGTGCACCGGCACCCGGAGACCGGCGAACCGGTCTGGTTCAACCACCTCGCCTTCTTCCACGTCACCACCCTGGGGCCCGAGGTGTGCGCCGGCCTGCGCGAGATGTACGCGGAGGCCGACCTGCCCACCAACACCTACTACGGCGACGGCAAGCCCGTCCCGGACGACGTGGTCGCCCACCTGAGGGACTGCTACCGCGCCGAGCAGCGCCGCTTCGACTGGCAGCTCGACGACGTCCTGGTGGTGGACAACATGCTGGCGGCACACGGCCGCGAGCCCTTCACCGGCCCGCGGCGGATCGCCGTGGCCATGGCCGAGCCCTGGTCCGCGGCCTCCGCGGCCCAGGCCCGCGCCGCCCGTACCCACACGCCCGGGGAGACGTCCGATGACACCCGATGAGTCCGGCTCCCCGCTCTCCTTCGCCCAGGAGCAGCTGTGGTTCGTCGACCAGCTGCGCTCGGGCGCCTCGATCGAGTACCTGCTGCACGAGACGGTCCGGCTGCGCGGCCCGCTGGACGAGGCCGCGCTGACCTCCGCGCTGACCGAGATCGCCGCCCGGCACGAGGTCCTGCGCACCCGCTACGCCGCCGAGGGGGACAGTGCGGTCCAGATCGTCGACGATCCGGCCCCGGTCGAACTCCGCCGAGTGGACCTGAGCACCCGGCCCGACGCCGAACAGCAGGACAGGCTGAGGGAGTTGATCGCCGCCGAACGGCGGACCCCGATCGACCTGCGCACGGCGGCACCCTGGCGGCTGACCCTGGCCCGGCTCGGCGAGACCGACGCGGCCCTGCTGGTGACCGTCCACCACATCGCCTTCGACGCCGCCTCCTGGGTCGTACTCGCCCGCGAACTCGACGCCCTGTACGGCGCGTTCCGCTCCGGCGAGGCGTCCCCACCGGCACCGCCGCCGCTGCAGTACGCGGACTTCGCCCAGTGGGAGCGCGACCGCTGGGATGCCGACGCCGAGCGGACGGAACGCCGCCGCGGCTACTGGCGGGAGCGGCTCGCCGGGCTGGAACCCCTGGAACTGCCCGCCGACCGGCACCGGCCGGCGCGCTGGGAACCGGCCGGCGCCGACGTCACCTTCACCGTGCCGGCCGCGTCCGCCGCCCGGCTCACCGAGCTGGGGCGCGACTGCGGCGCCACCCCGTTCATGGTGCACCTGGCCGCCTTCCAGCTGCTGCTGGCCCGGCACACGGGCCGCGACGACGTCGCCGTCGGGGTATCGGTCTCGCGCCGCGACCAGCCCGAACTGGAACACCTGCTCGGCATGTTCCTCAACACCGTGGTGCTGCGCACCGACCTGACCGGCTCCCCGACCTTCCGCGAGCTCCTCGGCCGGGTCCGGGAGGGCGTCCTGGACGCGTACGACCACCAGGACGTGCCCTTCGACCGGGTCGTCGCGGACCTCGCGCCGGAGCGCGACCAGTCCCGCAACCCGGTCTTCCAGGCCGCCTTCGCCCTGCACACCACCGACCCGCAGCCGTTCCGCCTCGCCGGCCTGGACGTCGACCTCGTCCCGGCGGCCGTCACCACCTCCCCCTTCGACCTCTCGTTGCACCTCGACGAGGAGGCGGACGGCTCGCTCACCGGGCGCTTCTTCTACCCGACCGCCCTGTTCGACCATGCCCGGATCGACCGGATGGCCGGCCACCTGCTGCGGTTGCTGACCGACATCGCCGAGCACCCGGACACCCCGGTGCACCTGCTGGACCTGCTCACCGACGCCGAGTCGCGGGCGCTGCAGGCGTGGAACCGCACCGACACCGACACCGACACCGGTACCGACACCGACACCGACACCGGTACCGGTACCGACCGCCCGCACACCGGCGCGTCGCTGCCCGAGCTCTTCCTCGCCCAGGCCGAGGCCACTCCGGACGCCGTCGCCGTGGTGGCCGGCGCCCTGGAGCTGAGCTATGCCGAACTCGCCGACCGCACCCTGCGGTTGGCGCACCGGCTGACCGCCCTCGGGGTCACCGGGGAGACCCCGGTCGGGGTAGCGCTGCACCGCGGCGCCGACCTGGTCACCGCCCTCCTCGCGGTGCTCACCGCGGGCGGGACGTACGTGCCGCTCGCCCCCGACCACCCCGCCGACCGGCTGGCCTACCTGGTCGCCGACGCCGGGGTGGAGCTGGTGATCACCGAGGAGTCGCTGCGCGGGCACCTCCCCGACGGGCCCCGGCTGCTGGTGCCGGCCGGCGACGCGCCCCAGGAGGCCGACGCCCTCGCGACGCCCGTGCCGGTCGGCGCCGAGCACGCCGCGTACGTGATGTACACCTCCGGCTCGACCGGCCGCCCCAAGGGCGTGGTGGTGCCGCACGCGGCCATCCGCAACCGGGTCCTCTGGTCGGTCGAACACCTGGGACTCGGCCCCGGCGACCGGCTGCTGCAGAAGACCACGATCGGCTTCGACGCCGCCGTCTGGGAGTTCCTCTCCCCCCTGGTGTGCGGCGCCACGGTGGTGACCGCCCCGGCCGACGCCCACCGCGACACGGCCGTGATGGCCCGGGCCGCCGCCGAGCACGGCGTCACCGTGCTGCAGCTCGTCCCGTCGGTGCTGCGGCTGCTGCTGGCCGAACCCGGCCTCGCGGACTGCTCCGCCCTGCGCGTGGTGTGCTCCGCCGGCGAACCGCTGCCCGCCGAGCTCTGCGACCGGCTGCGCGCCCTCCTCGACGTCGAGGTGGTCAACACCTACGGCCCGACCGAGTGCGCGATCGACTCCACCGCCTGGCACCACGACCGCGCCGAGCGCGAGGGCATCGTCCCGATCGGCCTCCCGCTGACCGGGGCGCGGGTCCACGTGGTCGACGCCCACGACCGGCTGGTGCCGGTCGGCGTGCCCGGCGAACTCTGCGTCGCCGGCATCGGACTGGCCCGCGGCTACCTGGGCCGCCCCGGCCTGACCGCGGAGCGCTTCACCCCGAACCCGTACCCGCAGGCCCCCGGCGAGCGCTGGTACCGCACCGGGGACCTGGTGCGCCGCCGCGTCGACGGCGCGCTGGAGTTCATCGCCCGGCTGGACGACCAGGTCAAGGTCCGGGGGGTGCGGATCGAGCCGGGCGAGATCGAGGCCGCACTGGCCGCGCACCCGGCGGTGCGGGCCGCCGCCGTGGCCACCCACCGCTCGTCGGCCGGAGACCTGGAGCTCGCGGCCTACGTGGTGCCCGAACCGGGCGGCGCGGCCGACCCCGAGGAACTGCGCGCGCACCTCGCGGCCCGGCTGCCGGAGGCGATGGTCCCCTCGACCGTGCAGCAGCTGGACGCCCTCCCGCTGACCCCCAGCGGCAAGGTCGACCGGAAGCAGCTGCCCTCGCCGCAGGCCCGGGAGCGGAGCGCCGGCCACGCCTGGGTGGCCCCGCGCACCACCGCCGAACGGGCCGTCGCCGAGGCGATGGCCGAGGTCCTGGAGGTGGACCGGGTCGGCGCCGAGGACGACTTCTTCGCGCTCGGCGGCCACTCGCTGGTGGCGATCCGGATGGTCCTGCGGCTGCGCCGCACCCTCGGAACCGACCTGACCGTCGGCGACCTGTTCGCCACCCGCACCGTCGCCGCGCTCGCCGCCCGGGTCGACGCGGCCCGCGCCACCGCCGACGACGGGCCCGCCGTCCTGCCCGTACCGCGCACCGGCGACCTGCCGCTCTCCTTCGGCCAGCAGCGCCTGTGGTTCCTGGACCAGCTGGAGCCGGGCAGCGACGAGTACCTCGTCCCGCTGGCCGTGCGCCTGCGCGGCCCGTTCGACGTCGACGCGCTGCGCCGAGCGGTGGACGCGGTCACCGCCCGGCACGAGGTGCTGCGCACCCGGTACCTGGCCGACGGCGGCGACCCCCGGCAGGTCGTCGACCCGGCCGGCCCGGTGCCGCTCTGGCTGGTCGACCTCGCCGCCACACCGGACGCCGAGGAACAGGCCCAGCAGCTGCTGGCGAACGTCGGCGGCCGCCCGTTCGACCTGGCAGCCGAGTGGCCGCTGCGCGTCACCGTCATCCGCACCGCACCCGACGAGCACCTGCTCGCCCTGACCCTGCACCACATCGTCTGCGACGGCTGGTCGACCGGGCTGCTGCTGGCCGACCTGGACCGGGCGTACCGCGCGCTCGCGGCCGGCGAACCCTCGCCGCTGCGGCCGCAACCCGTGCACTACGCCGACTTCGCCGTCTGGCAGCGCGAACGGGAGAACGCCGGCGCGCTGGCCGCGCAGCTCGACCACTGGCGGGAGCGGCTGACCGGCCTGGTGCCCGTCGAACTGCCCACCGACCGGCTGCGCGCCGCCGTCCGCGACACCCGCGGCGCGACCTTCGACACCGCTGTCCCGGCGGAACTCGGCCGGGAGCTGACCGAGTTGGCCCGGCGCCGCGGCGTGACGCCGTTCGTGCTGCTGCTGGCCGCGTTCCAGGTGCTGCTGGGCCGCCACACCGGGCGGGAGGACGTCGCGGTCGGCACCCCCGTCGCCGGGCGGACCCGGCCCGAGACCGAGGACCTGGTCGGCTTCTTCACCAACACCCTGGTGATCCGCACCGACCTGGCCGGCGACCCGCGCTTCACCGAGCTGCTGGAACAGGTGCACCGGTCGTCCGCCGACGCGCTCGCCCACCAGGACGTGCCGTTCGAGCACCTGGTCGACGCGCTGCGGCCGGACCGCGACCTCTCCCGCCATCCACTCTTCCAGGTGATGTTCGAACTGCAGCGCGCGGACGGCCTGCCCGGCACGCTCGGCGACGCCACCGCGGAGTGGATCGACGCCGGGCCCGCCGTGGCCAAGTTCGACCTCACCGTGACGGTGACCCAGCACGACGACGGCCGGCTGCGGGTCTGGTTCGAGTACGCCACGGCCCTGTTCGACCGGGCCACCATGGACCGCCTCGCCGGACACTACCTGGCTCTCCTGCAGGCGATCGCCGCCGCCCCGGACACCCGGCTCGGCGACCTCGACCTGCTCACCGACCGGGAACGCCACCAACTCCTCGACCTGTGGCCCGACCCGGACGGCCACCGGACCGCCGCCCTCGACCCGGTCGACGAGCACGACCTGTGCGTCCCACAGCTGATCGAGCGCACGGCCCGCCGCACCCCCGACGCGGTCGCGGTCGTCGCCGGGCAGGAACGGATCGGCTACGCGGAGCTGAACGCGCGGGCCAACCGCCTCGCCCACCGGCTGCGCGCCCTCGGTGTGCGGCCGGAGACGGTGGTCGCCTCCTGTCTGGAGCGCAGCGTCGAAGCGGTGGTCACGCTGGTCGCGGTGCTCAAGGCGGGCGGCGTGTACGTCCCGCTCGACCCCCGGCACCCGGCCGAGCGGCTGGGGTTCATGCTCGCCGACGCCGGCGCCGAACTGGTGGTCACCACGCGCGAGTTCGCCGACCGGACGGCGGGCGGCCGGTACCGGACGGTCCTCGTCGACGACAAGCCCGAGCAGGACGGCGGCCCGGCCGCCCGGACAGATCGGGCCGACCGGGCCGACCGGGCCGACCGGGCCGACCCCGCGCCGCTCGCCGGGCCGGGGAACCTCGCCTACGTCATCTACACCTCGGGGTCGACCGGCCGCCCCAAGGGCGTGATGATCGAGCACCGCTCCTACGCCCACCACTGCCGGGTGATCGCCGACGCCTACGGCATCACAGGGGGCGAGCGGGTGGTGCTGCTGTCCGCGCTCACCTTCGACGTGGCGATGGACCAGATCGCGGCCACCCTGGTGGCGGGCGCCACGATCGTCGTCGGCGCTCCGGAGTTCTGGACGCCCGCCGAACTCCCGTCCCGTCTCGCCGAGTTCGGCGTCACGGTCGTCGAGATCACCCCCGCCTACTACCGGGCGATGCTGGAGTCCCCCGACCTCGGCCGGCTGACCGACCTCAAACTGATGAACGTCGGAAGTGACGTCGTCACCGTCGAGGACGCCCGGCGCTGGGCGGACACCGGCCTGCCCGGCCGCTTCCTGGGCAACTACGGGCCGACCGAGGCGACCGTCACCTGTCTGCTGCACCCGGTGGGCGCCGCCGACCGGGCCGACGGACAGTCGGCCGCCGCGCTGCCGATCGGGCGGCCGGTCCCCGGCACCCGGGCCCACGTCCTGGACGCCGACCTGCGGCCGGTCCCGGTCGGGGTGCCCGGTGAACTCTGCCTGGGCGGGGTGCGCCTGGCCCGCGGCTACCACCGCCGGCCCGGCCTGACCGCCGAGCGCTTCGTCCCCGACCCGCTCGCCACCACGCCCGGGCAGCGGCTCTACCGCACCGGCGACCTGGTCCGCCGCCGGCCGGACGGCGCCGTCGAGTTCCTCGGCCGGATCGACCGCCAGGTCAAACTCCGCGGCCTGCGGATCGAGCTCGGCGAGATCGAGGCGGCGCTGGCCCGGCACCCCGCGGTGCGGGAGGCCGTGGTCGTCGCGGCACCCACCGCGCCCGGCGAGCGGCAGCTGGTCGGCTACCTGGTCGCCGGGCCCGGCGAGGAGGTCCCGCCGGTCGCCGAGCTCCGCGCCCACCTGCGCGACCTGCTGCCCGAGTACATGATCCCCGCGCGCTGGACCCCGCTCGCGGAGTTCCCGATGACGTCCAGCGGCAAGGTCGACCGCAGGGCACTGCCCGACCCGGCCCCGGCCGGCGCCGAGGCTGCGGCCGACCACCTGCCCCCCGAGGGCCCGGTACAGGAGACGCTCGCAGCCATCTGGTCCGAGATCCTCGGCCTGTCCCGGATCGGCGCCCGGGACGACTTCTTCGCCCTCGGCGGCCACTCCCTGCTGGCCACCCGGGTGCTCGCGGCCCTGCGCGAGGCCTTCGCGATCGACCTGCCCCTGCGGCGACTGTTCGAGGCCACCACGGTGGCCGCCCTCGCCGAGGCCGTCCAGGAGGCCGTCGAAGCCGACATCGACCGGTTGACCGACGACGAGATCGACGACCTGCTGACCCGGAAAGGTGTCCGATGAGCGAGACCGTTGACCGCGCCGCCCGGCGCGCCGAGCTGCTGCGCCGACGGCTGGAGGGCCGGGCGGCGCCGGGGCGGGCCGACGGCGTCGGCCGGGCCCCCCGCACCGGCCCCCTGCCGCTCTCCTTCGCCCAGCGCCGGCTCTGGATCCTCGACCGGATGCGGCCGGGCGGCACCGCGTACCTGATGACCGCCGCCCTGCACCTGCGCGGCCCCCTGGACCGCCGGGCCCTGCACACCGCGCTGGACGCCCTGCCGGCCCGGCACGAGGTGCTGCGCACCCGCTACCCGGTGGTCGGCGACGAGCCCGTGCAACTGGTCGACGAGCCGGCCCCGGTACCGCTGGACGAACTGGACCTGCGCGACCTGGACCGCGCCGCCGCCGAGGCCCGGATCGACGCCCTGACCAGCTCCGAACGCCGCCCGGTCGACCTCGCGGTGGACCCGGTGTTCCGCGCGACGCTGGCCCGGCTCACCGACGACGAGCACGCGCTGCTCCTGACCGTCCACCACATCGCCTCGGACGGCTGGTCGGAGGACCTGCTGGTGGCCGAGTTCACGGAGCGCTACGCGGCGGCCGCAGCCGGCCCGGGGGCCGACCCGGTCAGCGCGCCGCTGCAGTACGCCGACTTCGCCGTCTGGCAGCGCGAGCGGCTCGCCGGTGAGCGATCGGAGCGCCAACTGGACTTCTGGCGGGCCGGGTTGGCCGGTCTCGCCGCGCTGGAGCTGCCCACCGACCGGCCCCGGCCGCCGGTCTGGGACTCCGCCGGCGACCAGGTCCCGGTGACCGTCCCGGCGGACACCGCCGGAAGGCTCACCGCGCTGGCCCGGGAGCACGGCGCCACCCCGTTCATGGCCCTGCTCGCCGCCTACGCCGTCCTGCTCGGCCGCTGGAGCGGGCAGCGCGACCTGGCCGTCGGCACCCCGGTGGCGGGCCGGGACCGCGCCGAACTCCAGTCCATGGTAGGGCTGTTCCTCAACACCCTGGTCCTGCGGACGGACCTCTCCGGCACCCCGTCCTTCACCGACCTGCTGCGCCGGGTCCGCGAGGGCGCGATGGACGCCTACGCCCACCAGGAGCTCCCGTTCGAGCTGCTGGTGGACGACCTGGTCCCGGAGCGCGACCCGTCCCGGAACCCGCTGTTCACCACGATGCTGCTGTGGGAGGACGCCACCGCGGACCCGGGCCCCGCGCGGGCCGGCGGGCTGACCGTGGGACGGCTGCCGGTCGGCGAGAGCAGCGCCAAGGTCGACCTCACCCTGGGCCTGGCCGAGCAGCCGGACGGCTCACTGGCCGGCGGGATCACCTACGCCTCCGCCCTGTTCGACCGCAGCACCGTCGAGCGCTTCGCCGCCCAGCTGGCCCGGCTGCTGGAGAGCGCCGTCGCCGCGCCCGAGCTGCCCGTCGACGCCCTGGACGTGCTGCCCGCCGCCGAGCGAACCCTGCTGCTGGACACCTGGAACGACACCGCCCGCACGTACCCCACCGCGACCCTCACGGCCCTGGTCGAGGCCCAGGCCCGTCGTGTCCCGGACGCTCCCGCGCTGCGCGACCAGGGCATCACGGTGACGTACGCGGAGCTCAACGCCCGGGCCAACCGGCTCGCGCACCGGCTGCGCGCTCTCGGCGTGGGCCCGGAGTCCGTGGTCGGGGTCCGGCTGCACCGGGGCGCCGACCTGGTGGTGGCGCTGCTCGGCGTGCTCAAGGCGGGCGGCGCCTACCTGCCGCTCGACCCGGACTACCCGGCGGAGCGGCTGGCCCTGATGCTCGCCGACTCGGGCGCCCGGGTGGTGATCGGCCACGGCGGCCCCGAGGCGGCCCGGCAGGACGGGGACGTGCTCCCCGTCGACATCGCCGACGACCTGTCCGCCCTGCCCGCCGAGGACCCGGCGCCGCTCTGCGGGCCCGCCCACCCGGCGTACGTGATCTACACCTCCGGCTCGACCGGCCGCCCCAAGGGGGTGGTGGTGGAGCACCGGGCGATCACCAACCGGCTGCACTGGATGCAGGAGGCCTACCGGCTGGGCGCCGACGACCGGGTCCTGCACAAGACGCCGACCGGCTTCGACGTCTCGGTGTGGGAGCTGTTCTGGCCGCTGGTCACCGGCGCCACCATGGTGCTCGCCAAGCCCGGCGGCCACCGCGACCCGGCCTACCTCGCCGAGCTGATCGCCGCCGAGGGGGTGACCACCCTCCACTTCGTGCCGTCCATGCTGCGCGAGTTCCTCGCCGGGGAGCTGCCCGCACTGCCCGCGCTGCGCCGGATGATCTGCAGCGGCGAGGCCCTGCCCGCCGAGCCGGCCGAGGCGGTGCACCGGCGGATCGGCTGCGAGCTGCACAACCTCTACGGCCCGACCGAGGCCGCGGTGGACGTCACGGCCGCGCAGTGCCTTCCCGGCGAGCCCGTCACCATCGGCCGGCCGATCGCCAACACCCGGACGTACGTCGTGGACGCCGGCCTACGACCGGTACCGATCGGGGTGGCCGGTGAACTGCTGCTCGGCGGCGTGCAGTTGGCCCGCGGATACCTGGGCAGGCCGGCGCTGACCGCGGAGCGGTTCGTCCCGTCCCCGTTCGCCACCGCCCCCGGTGAGCGGCTCTACCGCACCGGCGACCTGGCCCGGCTGCGGCCCGACGGCGCGATCGAGTACCTCGGCCGGCTCGACGACCAGGTGAAGATCCGCGGCCAGCGGGTCGAGCCCGGCGAGATCGAGGAGGTTCTGGCCACCGCCCCGGGCGTGACCGCGGCCGCGGTCACCGTCCACGACGGCCGGCTGGTCGCCCACCTCGTCCCGCGCACGGTGGACGCGGCCGCGGTGCGCGAGCACCTGCACCACCGGCTGCCCGCCCAGCTGCACCCGGCCCACTGGCTGCTGCACGACGCCCTGCCGCTCACCCCCAACGGCAAGACCGACCGCCGGGCGCTGCCCGCCCCCGACGGCAGCCGCTCCGCGCTGGCCGGGGAGTACGTGGCCCCCCGGGACGCCCTGGAGCAGACCCTCGCCGAGGCGTTCGCCGACGCCCTGGGCCTGGACCGGGTGGGCGTCCGGGACGGCTTCTTCCAGCTCGGCGGCGACTCGATGCGCGCCATCCGGGCGGTCGGCGCCCTGCGCGAGCAGGGGATCCGGCTCGCCGTGCACGACCTGTTCACCCGCCAGCGGGTCGGCGAACTCGCCGACCTGGTCCGCGCCGCGGACGCCGCCGGACCGGACGCCGCCCGCGACGCCGGGCCGGACGACGGGCCGCTGGTGGAGGCGTTCGCCCTGATCGGCGCGGAGGACCGCGAGCGGCTTCCGGACGGCCTCTCCGACGCCTACCCGCTGGCCCAGACCCAGGGCGGCATGGTGTTCGAGATGCTCGCCGCCACCGACCGGGCGGTCTACCAGAACGTCTCCTGCTACCGGGTCCGCGACGAGGAGCCGTTCGACCCGGAGGCCCTGCGGGAGGCCGGCCGGCTGCTGGTGGAGCGCCACGAGATCCTCCGGACCTCCTTCGACCTCTCCGGCTTCTCCCAGGTCCTGCAACTGGTCCACCGGCACGCCGAACTCCCGGTCCACGTCGAGGACCTGCGTGGCCTCCCGGCCGCCGACCGGCGGGCCCTGGTGGACGGCTTCCTGACCGCCGAGCGGCGCCGGCCGTTCGACCTGGCCCGGGCACCGCTGCTGCGGTACACCGCCCACCTGATCGACGACCACGAGTGGTGGCTGACCCACACCGAGTGCCACGCCATCCTGGACGGCTGGAGCCACACCTCCGTGGTCGCCGAGCTGATCGCCCTCTACCGGGCCCTGCGCCAGGGCAAGCGGCCCGACCTGCCGCCCCCGCCGGACGTGCGCTTCGCCGACTTCGTCGCGCTGGAGCTGGCGGCCCTCGACTCGGCCGAGGACCGCGCGTTCTGGGCCGAACGGGTCACCCGGCACGAGAAGTTCGAGCTGCCCCCGGGCTGGGCCGGCACCGAGCAGGACGAGCGCGCCCACATCGTCGACGTCGAGCACGAGGACCTGCTGCCCGACCTGCGGCGGCTCGCCGCGAGCGCCGGCGCGTCCCTGAAGAGCGTGCTGCACACGGCCCACCTGGCGGCCCTGGGCATCGCCGCCGGACGCACCCGGTTCTTCACCGGCCTGGTGACCAACGGCCGCCCCGAACGGGCCCGCGGCGACGAGGTGATGGGGCTGTACCTCAACACCGTGCCCTTCCCGGCCGACCTGTCCGCACCCACCTGGCGGGCCCTGGTCGCGGACGTCTTCGCCGGCGAGGCCGAACTGTGGCCGCACCGCCGCTACCCGATGCCGGCCATGCGGCGGGCGTGGGGTTCCGACGCGCCGCTGGTCGAGGCCGCGTTCGGCTACCTGGACTTCCACGTGCTCGACTGGGAGTCCGGCGACATCGGCATGGTCGACGACTTCAGCCCGAGCGAACTCGCCCTGGAGGTCTGGACCTTCCCCGGCGTGCTGCGCCTCGGCGCCCGACCGGCGGTGGTCGGCCGCCCGCACCTCGCCCTGCTGGGCCGGATCTACCGCCACGTGCTGGAGTCCATGGCCGCCGACCCCGAGGCCGACCCGCGCGCCCTCACCCTGCCGCCGGCCGACCGGGCGGCGGCGCTGCGCGCCGGGCTCGGCGCCGAACCACCGCTCCCCGAGGAGGGGTCGGTCCACGGCCTGGTGGCGCTGCAGGCCCGGCGGACCCCGCACGCAACGGCGCTGCGCCACGGCGCCGGGACCGTCGGGTACCGGGAGCTGGACGACCGGGCCGCCCGGCTCGCGCACCGGCTGCGGACCCTCGGCGTCGGGCCCGACACCGTCGTCGGGCTGCACCTGCCGCGCACCCCGGACCTGGTCACCGCGCAACTGGCGGTCCTCAAGGCGGGCGGCGCCTTCCTCTCGCTCGACCCGGCCTACCCGGCCGAGCGCCTGCGGCACATGGTGACCGACGCCCGCGCGGCGGTCCTGCTCACCACCCGCGAGCTACGGCCCACCCTGCCCGCCGGAACGCCCGGAACGGTCGAGGTGCTCGACCCGGACGCGTACGCCGCGCTGCCGCCGTACACGCCCGGGGGCCCGGCCGACCCCGACTCCCTCGCCTACCTGATCTACACCTCCGGCTCGACCGGCCGGCCCAAGGGCGTCGGTGTCCCGCACCGGGCCGCGCTCAACCTGCGTCAGGCCCAAGCCGGACCGCTCGACGTGCGGCCCGGCGACCGGGTGCTCCAGTACGCCTCGCCCAGCTTCGACGCCTACGTCTGGGAGCTGCTGATGGCGCTCACCAACGGCGCCGAACTGGTGCTGCCGCCGCCGGACACCGACCCCGGCGACCTGCGGCAGCAGTCCGCCCTGGTCACCCACATGACCCTGCCGCCGTCCCTGCTCTCCCAGCAGGACCCGACCGACTTCCCGCGGCTGCGGGTGCTGGTCTCGGCAGGCGAGGCCTGCCCGGCCGCCCAGGCCGCCCGCTGGTCGCGGCACGCCACCTTCGTCAACGCCTACGGCCCGACCGAGACCGCCGTCTGCGCCACGCTCACCCCGGTCACCACCACCGGCGAGGACGGGCCGCCGTCGATCGGCGGCCCGATCGCCGGGGTGTCCGCGTACGTCCTCGACGACGGCCTGCGGCCGCTGCCGGACGGCGTGCGCGGCGAGCTGTACGTCGGCGGCGACGGCGTCGCCCGCGGCTACCTGAACCGCCCGGGGGCCACCGCCGCGGCGTTCGTCCCCGACCCTTACGGCGGCCGGCCCGGCGCGCGGCTCTACCGCACCGGCGACCTGGTGTCCCGCTCGGCCGACGGCACCCTGCAGTACCACGGCCGCCGCGACCACCAGGTGAAGGTGCGCGGCCTGCGGATCGAGCCGGGCGAGATCGAGGAGTTGCTGCTCGGCCACCCCGACGTGGCCGCCGCCGCGGTCACCGTGCACCGCACCCCCGACACGGACGCCACCCTGGTCGCGTACACCAGGGCCGTGCCCGGCCGCACCGCCGACCCGGCCGAACTGCGCGAACACCTGCGCGGCCGGCTCCCGCAGGCCCTGCTGCCGACCCACTACCTCGCCGTGGCCGACTTCCCGCTCAGCCCGACCGGCAAGGTCGACCGGTCGGCGCTGCCCGCACCGGACGGCCTGCGGCCGCGGCTCGGCGCGGCGTACACCGCGCCGTCCACCGACCTGGAACGGGCGCTCTGCGAGGCCTGGGGCGAGGCGCTCGGCGTGACCGGGGTCGGCGTCCACGACGACTTCTTCGACCTGGGCGGGCACTCGCTGGCGATGATGCGGATCGTCGCCACCGTGCGCGCCCGGCACGGCCTGGAGCTGCGCTTCCGCTCCTTCATCGAACACCGGACGGTCGCCGGGCTGGCCGCCGAGCTGGAGTCCAGGGCGGCCGGCGCGGCGGGCGAGGCGGCGGAGACCGGCGGCGCCCTGGTCTGGATCCGCGAGGGAGGCACCCGGAACCCGCTGTTCTGCGTCCACCCCGGCGGCGGCAGCGCGCACTGGTACCTGCGCCTCGCCCCGCACCTGGACCCGGACCTCCCGGTGGCCGCCTTCGAGTGGCCCGGGCCGCACGACAGCGCGACGGCGCCCGGCGCCGAGGAGATGGCCGGGCGTTACCTCGCCGAACTGCGCCGGGCCCAGCCCGCCGGCCCGTACCGGCTGTTCAGCTGGTGCGGCGGCAGCGGGATCGCCTCCGAGCTGGCCCACCGGCTGGCGGAGGCCGGCGAGGAGGTCACCTTCCTGCTGCTCGACCCCGGGCTGGACGCCCACCGGCGGGCCGAGGGCTGGCGGGAGTTCGCGCTGATCCGGCGGCTGGAGCAACTGACCTCCGAGCTGGCGCGGGGCGGAGCGGCCGCCGACACCCCGGCCCGGCGGCAGGAGGTCCTGGAGCTGCTGGACCACCTGGTGGACGACGTCGACGAGGAGACCGGGATCACCCTGCCCGAGGAGGGCATTGGCGAGGTCTGGCCGCGCGAGGCGCGGATCTGGCGCGAGGTGATGGAGATGGACCTCGCCTACCGGCACCGCCCGTTCGCCCTTCACCTGCACCTGATCGCCAGCGACGAACTGGCCCAGGGGCGCCACGAGGTGTCGTACGGCCAGGAGTTCGCCGACTACCAGCGGCGCTGGCGCGAGCTGGCCACCGGCGGCGTGACGGTCCACCGGGTCGGCGGCGACCACTTCGGCGTCATGAAGCCGCCGCACGTGTCCGACCTGGCGGGGGTGATCGAGCGGGTGATTCGCGCGGACGGCCGGGAGTAGCCGGACGCCTCCGGTGGGGCCGGGAACGGGCGGTGGGGCGGCCGGGGACGGCGGTGGGGCGCCGGGCGCCGGCGCCCCACCGGACCGGTCTCAGATCAGCCCCGCCCGGACGGCGTGCGCCACCGCGTGCGCCCGGTTGCGGACCTGCAGCCGCGCCATCAGGTCGTACAGGGCGTTCTTCACGGTGTGCTGCGAGCAGGACAGCGCCCGGGCGATCGCGGCGTTGTCGTGGCCCTCCGCCACCAGAGCGAGCACCAGGGACTGCCGGGCGGTCAGCGGCGTCCCGGGGCGTCGCGCTCCGGACTCCTCCGCCCCGGCGGGGAACAGCCGCAGCACCACACCCTGCGGGATCATCCCCTCGCCGTGCCGCGCGGTGCGCAGCGCGGCGGCGAGCCGGTGCGGGCCGGTGTCCGTGGCGCGCAGCATGGTCCGCGCGCCGGAGCGCACGGCCCGCAGCACACCGCCCGCCGTGAACCGCTCGGCCACCAGCAGCACCGCCGGACCGGCCCCGGACCGCACCGACGGTGGGCAGACGCCGAGGGCCTCCTCGACCGTCCCGCCGACGGCGACCGTGACCGCGCCCGGTGGTCCGGTGACGGGGCGGCTGCCGAGCACGTCCACGCCGGCCCGTCTCAGCGCGTCGGCCAGGGCCTCGTACCCGGCGGGGTCGGTGGCCCGGAGGTACGCGCGCAGCCGGTGGCCCGCCGGCGCACGGTCGGCCGGCGGGGGCGGGCACCCCGGGCGGGCCGGCGTCCCGTTCCACGGCCCGGTCTGCGCCTCCGCGACCGCCGCGCCGGTCACAGCAGGCCCCCGCGCAGCGCGAAGGCGACGGCGTGGGCGCGGTTGCGCAGCCGGAAGCGCTGGGTGATGTCGCGCAGCACGGTCGTCACGGTCCGCACCGAGTAGCAGAGTTCCCGGGCGATCTCCTCGGTCTCCCGGCCCTCCGCGACCAGCCGCAGCACGGTGCGCTCGCGGTCGCTGAGGCCGGGGCCGTCGGCGTACGGCCGGGCGGTGTCCTCCCGGTGTTCCAGCAGTTCGTCGAGCAGGTCGGCCGACATGGTGCAGTCACCGCCGGCGGCGGTGAGCACGGTGCGCACCAGGCGGTCGGTGGTCACCTCGCGGCGGCGCAGCAGTCCGGCCACGCCCGCGGTGATGGCCTGGCGGGCCTCGGCGGCAACCAGTTCGGTGGCCACCAGGACCACCTCGGGCCGCTGTTCCTGCTCGCGGGTGGTGGTGACCAGGTCCAGGGCCCGGCGGTCCACCTGGTCGACGATCACGACGGCGACCCCGGCGGGCTCGTTCGGGAGCGCCAGCGCGACCTCCGGGCTGTTGCCCAGGGTGCTGGCGGCTCCCGCCTCCAGGACGGGATCCAGTGCGACTACGCTGACGGACAGGGCGTTCCCCATAGAGCGGCTCCTCGATCGACGCGCGGTGAGTCCTCCTGGGCCTTGAGCATCGGTCGAGCCCGGCTGGATCCGCATGGGGGATCCGCCCCCGCATTCCGCCCACGCCCGAGGCCGCCTGCTCCACCGCCCCGGCCCGACGGTTCCCGCGTCCTGCCGAAGGGCGCCCGCAGACCGCGCGGCCCCGGGCCGGGGCACACCCCGGCCCGGGGCCGCATGGGGGCGTCGCCCCCAGGTTCCCGGTACCGCCGGGCCGGGTGGTGGGGTGTCAGCCCCGGTGCCGGCCCCGGAGTCAGCGCCGGTGTCAGCCCCGCGACGTGCTCCCGCAGAGGCCGCGGCTGTAGTCGACGGTCGCGGCGGCCTGCGAGTACTGCCACTGCGGGGCGAGCAGCCGCTGGTCGAGCTGGGCGGCGGCGTTGCGGTCCTCGACGACGTAGCCGAAGTCCTGCAGCCAGGCCGGGTAGAGGTTCTTGGAGCCGATGAAGAAGGCGGATCCGTCGACCGAGACCAGCTTGTGGTGCAGCGCGTACGGGTGGCCGTCGGCCCAGGTGGAGGTGGGGGCGGCGCGGAACGGGGCGAGCTGCAGGTTCTCGCACATGGTCGTCGCGGCCCGGGCCGGGTCGCCGAGGCGGGCGGTGAGGCGGGCGACGAGGGTGTCGCTGATCTCGTTCAGGGACTTGATCTGCGAGTAGCCGCCGCTGCCGACCGTGCCCCGGTTGCCGGGGTCGCTGACCACGATGCGGACCTTGACGCCCTCGGCCATCTTGGCCGCGAGCAGGTCGAAGAGCCGCACGTCGTAGCGGGGCAGCGGCGGGCAGGTGCCGGTCACGTCCTGCTGGGAGATGTCGATCCGGCTGCCGGCGCTCGCGACGAGCGCGCGCAGGGCGGACTCCTCCGGGTTGACGGTCGCGTAGTCGCGGTCGGCGTTGGTGTTGTCGTGCAGGCCGATCGGGCCGCACGTGAGGTCGTCGGGGGTGGGCACCGGGCCCGGGCGGTAGCCGGAGGCGGTGTCCTTGCCGCGGATCCCGACGCCCAGGCCGCCGACGGCGACGACCGGCAGGCCTCCGGTGGCGGGCACCCGGTCGGCCGGCGGGTTGCTGCGCTTCTCCAGGTCGGGGGTGCAGGCGGCGCCGTTGGTGGAGGCGAACCAGGCGGCCGAGAACACCCCGGTGTTGCGGCAGGTCCAGTCCCACAGGGTGTCGAGGTAGGCGCCGGCGGAGGCGGCGGCCGGGCCGTTCAGCGCGAGGTCGACGTCGCTGACCGGGTGGGTGGTGTCGAGGTAGTCGTTCTTCCAGTTGTTGATCCCGCCGGTGATGACGCTCTGCCCGTCGACGACCAGCAGCTTGGAGTGGTTCCAGGAGAGCGCGGTCTTGGCGGTGGTCATCGAGGCGACTTCGAGGGTGACCCGGCCGGCGGCGTCGCCGAGCCTGGCCACCAGGTCGTCCCGGTACTTCGACGGGAGTGCGGTGATGTTGTACAGCGGAGCGGCTCCGGCGAGGACCCGCACGTGCGGCGTGTTGCCGGCGGCCACCGAGGCCTTGAGGCCGGCCGCGATGGCGTCCTGGAAGGCGCCGTCCGGGAACGGTGCGAGGGTGGATATGTCGACGGTGCGGGTGGCGCGTGCGATGTTCTCGCGCATCTTGTCGAGCAGTTGCCGGGTGCCGGTGCGCTCGGTGCAGGAGGGGTCGCCCCAGCAGCCGGGGGTCTGCAGCAGCCAGCCGCCCGGGTCGTCGGCGGGCGCGTCGAGCCGGTTGCCCGCCGTGCGCTGCCACACCGCGCCCTCCAGGCCGGGCGACACCTGACGCAGCGCCTGTTCCACCGCGTCCAGGTGCGGGGTGGCGCCGGTCTGCGCGGCCGGGGCGGGCGCGGGGGCCGGCACGGGGGTCTGGTCGGCGAACGCGGGGGCGACCGGCAGCGCGCAGAGGGCGGTGGCGAGGGCCAGCGCCGGACCGGCGAGTCGGCGGCCGGAACGGCGGGACTTGTGATCGTGCACGTACGGGTCCTTCATGAGGGGCCGGGGAATGTTCACCCGGGCAACACCAATGGATTACCCAAGGGTAACCTGAGATCGTGTCAGGATCCTGCCAACGTCGACCCGGCGACCCCGGCACGGCGCCCGCCAGGGCCGCCAACAGTCCTGTTTCCCGCAGGAGTTGGACACACCGGCACAAGATCGAATTCAGCCCGGCGCCCGGGCCGCCACCCCCACGGTGGCAGCCCCGGCCACGCCGGGTGGCGCCCGCCCGCGGCTCGGCCTACGGGTAGGACGCCACCGTCGACGGGGTGGTCGAGCTTCCGGAGGTGGCCGCGCCGGCGGTGTCGACGACGTGGTTGTACTGGCCCTTGCCGCCGAGGGAGACGACCAGCAGATCGTGGAACCGCACACCCGCCCGGATCGGCGCCTCGAAACCGTGATCCATGCGGATGGTGGGGTCGACGTCGAAGCAGCAGTAGCTGCCGAGGCCCCAGCCCTCGTGGACGGCGACCTCGTCGTCGACCTGGTAGGCGGCGTAGCCCAGGGTGGTGCCGTTCTGGACGGCGGTCGCGCCGCCGGTCAGGGGATCGCGGTGGCGTGCAGGCAGGCAATACGGCCCGGCTCCGGTCCCACCGTCAGCGGTCGGGCGACCTCGCCCACGATCTCCACCCGGAGGGTTCCGGCGGCGTCGGCGTACACCGGGCGGCCATCTGCGGTGACCTGTGCGGTGGCCTGGACCAGGATCACCTCTGGCAGGCCGTGACTTCCGGGCCGGCCCGGGATGGTGATCGCACAGCGCGGGGACTCGTCCATGGCCTGCCTCACTCGGCGCCCGGCCCGGTGGCCTCGTCGAGGGCGGCCCGAACGGTGTCACGAATGGTGAAGATCTCGTCGCCCCCGGTGATCTCCAGTAGCCGGCGTAGCTGGGGAGGCGGAGCGGCCAAGGTCAGCCGGACGCTGTTCGCCTGGGCTTCGAGGCGTGTCGCGAGCAGGGCGTTGAGGCCCGTGGAGTCGCAGAAAGAGAGGCCGGCCAGGTCGACAATGAGTCGCGGCGGGCAGTCCTTGACCGCACGGGTGAGCGCGTCCTCCAGGACTGCGCGCTGGTCCCGGTCCACTTCGCCGTGCAGGTGGAGGACGAGGGCGCTCCCGGGGAGGTCCGTCGCGGCGATCCGCAACAGCGCTGTGGTCGGCGTGATGACTTCGGATGTGTCGTGCCGTGTAGACATGAGCGGGCTCCCGTCCGGCAGGGAAGCTGTCCGTCATCGATCCTGCCTCGCGGGCCCCGGGTCGGTCCACCGGTGGGAGCGGTGATGGCAGGCGGGTGCTCCCCCGTCCCGTCGCCGTTTTGTGGCTGCCCCGGTGGGCGCCGGGGTCATTCCGCTCCACCTGTGTGGTCGGTACACGAGCGCTCGGCGGCGGCTCGCGGCACGATGAGATGACCAGACCGTTTCGGTTCCGCGACCGGCTCAGGGCCGCCACCCCAGCTCGTTCGGCAGTCCCGGTGTCCGGCGCTTGATCCGGGAGAATCGCGATGGCCCCCCAACCGTTGGCCGAACCCCTGCACATCTACCTGAACGATCACCTGACCGGTGCGTTCGGCGGCGCGGCACTTGCCGACCGCATGGCCCGTGGTCACCCCAACAGCCGCCGAGCGGGCGACCTGCGGCGTCTGGCCCGCGACATCGAACAGGACCGGGACGATCTCGTGAGGATCATGACCGGGCTCGGCGTGCCCGTGCGGCGCTACCGGACCTGGCTCGGCCTCGCCGGTGAGCGCCTGGGCCGGCTCAAGCCCAACGGGACGGTCGTGCGCCGTGCCCCGCTCAGCGACCTGATCGAATTGGAGACGCTGCGCACCGGCGTGGAGGGCAAAGCCGCGCTGTGGCGGGCGTTGCGCGCCATAGCCGACACCGATGGCCGCCTGGACCCGGTGGAACTGGACCGCCTTGCCGAGCGCGCCGCCGAACAGGCACGCACGTTGAACGGCTGGCACCAGGTGGTCAGCGCCGCCGTCCTCACTCCCCGGCCCGGTCCGGGGCGGGGCGCCAGTCCGGGCACCGCCTTGTGAGCGGCTGGGCGACGGTTGGCGAGGCCGGTCCGGGCCGGGTGGTGCGTGAGCTCCATGCAGCGCTTCAGGCGGCCGGAAGCACGGCGGCGGTGGCGGAGTCGCTCACCGGTCTGCTGGCCCTTGCGCTGTCGGATGCTCCGGGCCGCGAGCCGGGTGTCCGTCGGCTCGGTCATGGCCGAAGCCCTGCGTCTTCTGCAGACCCGCCTGCGTCCCCTGCCCTGACCCTGCGGGGAGCCGGCGCCGGGTGGGTGATGCCGGGCGGGGTCGGTGGGTGTGCTCGACGGGTGTCGGGCTGGCGGTCGTGAAGGCGGGCTGCTTGGAGGCGGGCGGGGACGAGTTCGTCAAAGGTGAGGTGCGGCGGCCTCCGATCGAGTGAGGTGGCTTCGCCGGCCCTCTCACCGCCCGGACGGCCACACGCCGACCGGCCCGGTGGTCGGCCACAAGCTCTGAGCCTCCGGACGGGCTCGGGCCCGCGGCGGGCAGCACGCGATCATCACCGAAGGAACCGGTCGCCGCCGGCCGCCCCGCCGTGCTCGCGGGTGGCCGCCTGGCGGGCGACGGTGCGCCGAAGCACCACCTGGGGCAGCACAAGCCACGTCGTGGTGAACCACAGCAGGACGGCGCCGCTCAGCGCCCACGCGGTGGTCGGGCTGCCGGTCGCGGTGCGCAGCAGGAGTAGCAGGGCGGCGGCGATGGTCAGTGCCAGGGTGGTCAGTCCGGTGGCGATGAGACGGCCGGCGACGTGGATGAGTTCGGGCTTCATCCCGTGGCCGGCGAGGAAGCGGTGGAAGGCCACGGGTGCGACCAGGGCGCCGGTGGCGACGGCGCCCAGGACGACGGTGGCGACGTAGAGGTTCTCGTCGAAGTCCGGCAGGGCGGCGAAGCGTGGGGTGAAGGCCACGCCGATGAGGAATCCGAAGAGGATCTGCGCGCCGGTCTGGCACACGCGCACTTCCTGGAGCATCTCGTTCCAGAGCCGGTCGGCCCGTTCCTGCGGTGTCTCGTCCCGGCCCGGTGCGCTGTCCTTCGTCGTCAACGAATCCTCCCTCGGCTACGGCCTGCTGTGGTCGCGGCGGGTGAACGCGGCCCAGGGCTACGGGCGCCGGTCGGCGGTCCCGATCACGTCGAACACCTCGTCCGGCACGCGGACCCCCACGGCTGGGATCGTCGTCTCGTCACTGGCCATGCCCGCAACCTACGACGGGTCGCCCCCGGCCGCCGCCGGGCGGGACAGCCCGGCCGTGGACCGACAGAATCCCCTCTGCCGATCGGGTGAACTGCCGCGCCGGGCGACGACTCCGGGGCTAGGCCTCACAGAGCCGCCCGCGGCACCGGCCGGCCGACACCGTCGCCGTCCGTCCGTGAGCAGCACCAGCAGTTGCTGGTGCTGGTCCGGTCCGTCGGCAACGCCAATCACCCAGCCCCTCACCACGGGCCGCCCCGGCTCACCGCCCACCACACCACGATCTCGACTCCAGCACGCACGCTCGGCCTTCCGTTGCCCGTGATCATCGTCTCCACGACCGGGCTGGGAACCCGGAGCCGGCGGCGGGCAAAGTTACCGCCACCCGGCCGGACGCGTGCCGCACCGCGGCGGCGAGGGAGCCGAGCGCGTGGGCCATCTGCAGCTGGCGGCTACGCCGGCGAGCCTGGTCGCCGAAGGGGCCGTGTGCCCCGAAGTCCCTTGTACTGTCAGCTGGTTCGAGAAGGTTGTCCGGGTCGCCGGCACTGCGCCGGCGGGCTTCCTGCTGGGAGCCGAACGCCGTTCCGGCCAGATACCGGTCGAGCAGCCCGGGGACGACGGCGTTCGCCACCAGGGTGGCACGGTGCTGCCGCCGACCCAGTACTCCCGGCGCCCCGGATGGTCCGCGGCGAACAGCACGGCCCGGACGGCGACCCCGGGCCGGTGGATCGGCGTCACCGGCCGGGCCCGATCGCGCAGGCGGGAGCGAACCCGGTCGAACTGCGGGGTGTTCACGGCCGGCATCTGCACCGTCGTGGTCCGCACCCGCGTACCGGAGGCGAGCAGTTCGCAGCGCAGTGCCTCGTTGAAGCCCCGATGGCGTGGCCGTGCGTGCCGCGCCGGCGGACCGTAGTGTCGACCAGGAAGACCTACCGTTCCGGTCGAGCGCGAGGGAGGCTTCGATGCCGGCTGCGGCCCTGTTCGATGTCGACGGCACGTTGCCGGACACCGGCTACTGGCACACGATCGCCTGGACCGAGGCCCTCGCGCAGTTCGGCCACACCCCTGCGATGGCCCGCATCCACGGGGCGATCGGCATGGGCGGCGACCAGCTTCTGGACCACCTGCTCGGCGAGGACCGCGACCACGCGGACGACGCGGCTATCGCGGCGGCGCACCAGGCACTGTTCGCCCGGCTGTGGCCATCCCTGCGCGCCTTCGACAGTGCCGGAGAACTGCTGCGGCAGCTGAAGCGGCGCGGCTGGACGATCACTCTCGCCTCCTCCGCCTCCGGGCGCGACCTGGAGGTGATGCGCCGGGTGCCGGACACGGACGACGCGATCGACCACACCACCAGCGCCGACGACGTGAAGGCCGGCAAGCCCGCTCCCGACCTGGTCCACGCCGCCCTGGCCAAGTCCGGCGCCGAGCCGGAGCAGGCACTGTTCGTCGGCGACACCCCGTGGGACGTGCAAGCCGCCGCGCAGGCGAAGGTCGCGTGCGTGGCGGTGCTCTCCGGGGGCTTCGGCGAGCGGGCCCTGCGGGCGGCCGGCGCCCTCGAAGTCCACCATGACGTCGGCGACCTCCTGGTCCACCTGGACGGCAGCGCCCTCGGGGACCCGGCTCACCACGCGGCTCTCGGCCGGTAGCCCGAGCATGGGCGACACCGGCAGCTATGCGGTCTCTGCGGAGTTCTACGACCTCCTGCAGGCCGAGCGGGACCGCCGCCTCGCCGAACGGCGCTTCGCGGGCGCCGCGAAGCGTGCCCGCCGCTCGATCCTGGATGTCGGCGCGGGCACCGGGATCGTCACCGAGGTCCTGCTGCGGACATCCAGCGTGCCCGTCCACGCCGTCGAGCCGGCCCCGGCCATGCGCGCCGCCCTGCTGTCGCGCCTGGCCCGCCTCGGCGCGGACCAGCGCGCCCGCGTCACCGTGCACCCCGAACCTCTCGAGGCCGCCGGCCTGACCGATGTCGCGGACCTGGCCGTCGCCTCCAACGTGATCGCCTGTCTGAACCCCGCCACCCGCCGCGCCACCTGGAAGGCGATCGCGGCAGCCCTCCAGCCCGGCGGTCTGCTGCTCTTCGACCCGCCACCCGATCGCCTGCCGGACGAGACCGAACCTGCGATCCGGCTCGGGCCGGTCCGCGTCGGCCCGGACCTCTACAGCGCAGACCTCACCCGGCGCCCCCACCAAGACCTCGTGCAGGCCGTCTTCACCTACCGCGTCGAACGAGGAGAACAGGTCCTGCGCGAGGAGCGGGAGACGTTCGACATGTGGCCTGCCCCGGCCGCCCTCCTGTCGCAGGAGCTCCGGTGCGTCGGACTGCAGACGGTGCGAGCGCCCAGCGCCGACCTGTTCGCCGCCCGCAGCCCGGCCCTCTAGGGCGCATCTCGGGCCGTGACCAGCAGGTACCGGCGAAGCACCTTGATGATCCGTCAGGTCTTTCGTGCCACAGACGGCGAGTGTCGTGAGCGTCGCCGGATCCAGTACGGCGACGGCCGGCCGCGGCGCCGTGGGACAACCGACAGCGAGAGGAGGTACCGAAGACGGCCGAGTTGCAGAGCCTGGACCCGAATACGCCGATGTTCGCGCAGCAGGGGCACCTACTTCCACGACCCCGACCGGCATCTCATGGAGATCCTCACCCCGGGCGGCGCCGCGTCGTGAGTCCGATGGCGGTCCTGCGAACCATGGCTTCCAGGGTGCGGCCGTGGCGACCAGCGCCCCTGCCCAGCCCCGGCTCGTGCGTAGCCCCATGCACAGGTGCCGACCGGCTCAACCCACCGGGACCCGGGACGCTCTCACCAACCAGCCTCCGTGCGAGGGCGGGCGCCGGAGCCAGACCGCGTGCTCGCGGACAGACGGAGCGCCACCGGCCCCGCTCCATGGCGACAGCCCGGCACCCCGGCCGACGCCCCGGTCAGCCTTCCTCAGTCCCCGGCGGTGCCACGCCTGGGGCACGGGTGACCTGTTCCCCCACCCGCCGGCTCCCCATCAGATGTCGGAGACCAGCGGCCGTCTGCAGCCTAGGCATGATCCTCGCCTACGCCGGAGGACGCCTGGTCGCCGCCGACCAGTGCCCAGCCCACCAGGCTTCCGCCGTACACGGTGAAGCCCACTCCGATCAGCCAGGACTGAACCACGAGGACCGCGCCGACCGTACCGTAGGAGACGGCGTTGGAGACCAGCAGCGGTGCGAAGACCAGCCGGGAGAACAGCCGAAGGCCTGCCAGCGCGACCATCGTGGCCACCGCCCCGGTCACAAGCCCGCGCCGCGGGGCACGGGCCCCGAGCAGCAGGTGCGGCAGCCACCAGAACAGCAGCAGACCGCCCACCACCGTGGCGACGATCCGCAGGCTCGGCTGGATCGGGGTGCGGTGCCACGGCACACCGCTCCACGCCGCGAGCATGAGATAGCCGGTCACCACGGCCAGCGCGACGACCTGGCGCCACACGCGATGCCACGAGCTGCCTCGAACCTTCCAGATCCGCTCATAGGCGCCCTGCATCGCGCTGGTCAGGGAAAGGCCGAAGACAGCCAGCGCAGCGAGGCTGAAGCCGGTGGTCGTGCTGAGGATCTGCCCGCGCGAGCTGAACAGCATGCCGACGGCCTCACCGCCACGTGGTGACAGTCCGAGTCCGTCGGTGATCCACTGGGCGATCCCGTTGCCGCGCGCCGGGGAGGCCGCCGCGATGACCATGAGCAGCGGGACCAGGGTCACGAAGAACAGCGCGGCGAAGGCGAGCGAACGCTGCATCAGCTCGATCTCCCGGCCGCGCCTCCACGCTCGGACGGACACCGAGCGCAGCCCGCGCCAGACCGCGCGCGCCGTCCCTACGGTCTCGGGCACCCCGCAGCTCACAGTCCGTACCGGCTGGAACCGCTCCACCGCTCGGCTGTGGAACAACGTGGCAACACCGGGCGCCCCGTTGCCGGGCGAGGGCAGAGCATCGCGATCATCCGTGCCTCCTGAAAGCCATCCTGGACCGAGAGCGCGAACCGTGGATCCGGCCGCCCCGCATTCCACAGCAATGATCCCGCAGCCGGAATCCAGGGGCCCGGGAGAGCACGCTCGCGGCGCACGGCGTTCATGTCTCACACCAGCGCCGACACGCTGCTCGTGCCACGCGGGTCCGGACCGCTTCGGCACCTCACGGCCGAGCGAACGCCGCCGGCCGACGCGCGCCCGACCGGGTGCGTCGCGAGGTCAGCGGTCCAGGGCGGGCAGGACGAGCTCACTCACGGTAGGCGCCGGAGAAGACCTCCTGGTCCGGGACGATCTGTCCCACGAAGACCTCGTCGACCCGGGAGTTCGAGACCGAAATCGTCGACCGGCTACCCGACGAGAAGATCGCCTGGCGCACCGTGGACGGCGAGGTCCGGCAGACGGGCGTGGCGACCTTCGAACGCCTCGATGGCGAGCGCACCACTGTTCGCCTGGCCATGAGATTCGAGCCCGAGGGCGTCGCCGAGAAGGCCGCGGACGCCATGGCGGTGGTGGACCGGCGCGTCAGGGGGACCTGCGGCGCTTCAAGGCCTTCATCGAGGACCAGGACAGCGCCGGCGGAAGCCGGCGCCGACGGAACACTCCCGGCTGAACCGGCCCGGTGGGCGCCGCATCCACGTGTGACCGGCTCCGGCCTGGGAAAGCGCTGAAACATGGGCAGGGAACAGACTGAAACAGAACGCAAGTACGCGGGGCCCGCACTGCCGGTGGGCCTGGAGAACCTGCCTGGCGTGGCGTCCACCCGCCGGGCCGAACCGCACGACCTCGACGCCGTCTACTACGACACCTCGGACCTGCGTCTTCTGCGCCGGGGGATCACCGTGCGCCGCAGAACCGGCGGCAGCGACGCGGGCTGGCACGCCAAGCTGCCGCTCGGCGCCGACTCCCGCCAGGAGGTGCACCTGCCACTCGGCGCAGCAGGACAGTGCCAAGTGCCTGCGGACTTCACCGGCCGGCTCGCGGCCTACACCCGCGGCGCCGTCCTGCTGCCAGTGGCCCATCTGCGCACCCACCGGAGGCGAGCGCAGCTACTCGACGCGCAGGGCCGGATCCTGGAGGAGGTCACCGAGGACCGGGTGGCAGCCCAGGCGTTCGAGCGCACGGCGGATCCAGCCGCCCCCACCCGGTCGGGGAAGAGCGCGACCTGGCCCCCCGCTGAGGCGGCGGAGGGCACCCGGGCGCAGGCCAGCGGGTGGACCGAGTTCGAGGTCGAGCTGGAACACGGCACGCAGGAGTTGCTCGAACAGACCGACGCTCTCCTCGCCGCGGCGGGCCTCACCCCCTCCCCGTGGCCCTCGAAGCTCGCCCACGCGCTCGGCCGTACCGGCACCCGCCAGGGCGGGACTGCCGCGGCCGGAGACGGCGGCGAGACGCGATCGGCCGGCAACGTCGTCATGCACGGCGTCCGGGCCCAGTGCGACAGGCTCCTGGGACTGGACGGGGCGGTGCGCTGCGCGCAGGAGGACTCGATCCATCAGATGCGGATCACCGCGCGCCGGCTGCGGAGCCTACTGAAGGCCCACCGGCGGTTGTTCGACACCTGCCGTTCGACACCACTGGCCGATCAACTGCGCTGGCTCGCAAGGCTTCTCGGTGAGGCCCGCGACCAGGAAGTACTCGCCGACCAGCTGGTGGGCGACCTGGCCGCCGTGCCTGCACCCATGCGGGAGGGCGCCCTGCGGGCCCGGATCACCGAGCACTACACCCGCGGCTACAGGGCCGCCTGGCAACAGGTGGTCGCCGAACTCGACAGCGCCCGGTATTTCACCCTGCTCGACGACCTGGAGGACTTCACGGACCACCCGCCGCTGCGCCGACGGGCTCGCCGGGACGCCGGCGACTACCTGGAAGGCGCCCTGCGGCGCCAGCAGCGCCGGACGCTGGGCCGGCTCGACAAGGCGCTGGACACCGGCGCCGGGCCGGCCCGGGATGAGGCGCTGCACCGAGCACGCAAGGCCGCCAAGCGCGCCCGGTACACGGCCGAGTGCGCGCAGCCCGCCTCCGTGCACAGCACCGCCAAGCGCCTGCACAAGTACGCCGGTCGGATGAAGAAGCTGCACAAGGTGCTGGGCGACCAGCACGACAGCGTGGTGGCCCGCCAAGCCTTGGTCGACCTCGCCGAGCAGGCGGATGCCGACCCCCGGCACGTGTTCGCCTACGGTGTGCTCCACGAGGCGGAGCGGCGCGCCGCCGACGATGCCCTGGACCGCCTGCCCCGGCTGCGCCGGCGTGCCGCCCGCCGCAAGCTCACCCGGATGCCCTGACTCTCACCACCGCCCCAAGAACGCGAGCCGGCGTGACTGACCACCCCGCGGCCGTCGGAGAGGTGACGAGGGGCTTGGGACGTTCCCCGGCGGTGTGCGCACAGAAGGCTCCTTTCCGCCGGCACGACGCAGACCTTGGGCGAGCCTCGTCGTTCCGGCTGCTGGGTGGCCGCACCCGCCCACGTCCGTACAGTGACGTCATGAGCGATCACTCCGAAGCGCCTGTCGCGCCTGTCAAGGCGTTTGAACCCCCCTACTACGTCGCGGTCTTCACTGCTGTTCGAACCGAGGACCAGAGCGGCTACAGCGAGACCGACGCACACTTGGAAGATCTGGTGAAGGACGTCCCTGGGTACCTGGGGATGGACCACGCGCAGACTCCGGGCGGGCTGGGCATCACCGTCGGATACTTCCGCGACGCCGACGCGCTCACGCAGTGGCGGAGCAACGCCGAGCACCGCGCGGCGCAAAAGCGCGGGCAAGCCGAGTGGTACCGGAGCTACACGCTCCATGTGGCGAAAGTGGAGCGGAGCCACGGGTTCACACGAGCGTAGGTCCCGCAGAGCCCCGACAGCAGAACCTCGGCATGATCGCTTGCCGTCCGACCCAGTCGACGCAGGTCAGCTGAGCCGAGCAACTGACTTCGCTGTCAAAGTCATTCGGGTCGGCGAACGCGACGTTGGCCAGGAATCCGGTAAGCGTTCTTGGACCCGACGCGTGCCGAGCCACCTCCCCAGGCCGAGAAGGGTGCGCCTCAGGTCTCGCCGGCCCGCCTCATGGCCGACCACCGCAAGGTGCCCTTCCACACCGTCACCGCGGGGCACAACACGGCCGTCCCGGCGTCACCATCGCCCGACTGCGCCTCGACGACGTCCATTTCCCGTGCGACGACGACGTACTGCGGCGCGCCACCACCTACCAGGACACCAGGCTGTGTGCTCTCCCTCCTCAAGGCCGTCTCCGACTGGGACCGGCCGGTCGAAGTAGCCTTCGCCGAATCCGGGTTCGAGGACAGAGCGGGGTCGCAGTCCGAGCCCCGCCGAATCGCCGACGTTCCTGGAGGCGGTGCCGTGATGCCCGAAACCCCGGCAACCCCTGCGCCGTTGCTGCTCGCCGACGGGTTCAACCTGCTGTGGCGTACCGCTCGGCCGCTACCTCGTCAACTCGACGCCCGGCGCCGGTGGTTCGACCGCCTGCTCGATACCGGTGGCGGTGCTCGCCGGGTACCCGGTGAGCCGCCACCGCTTCCGCGGGCGCCGACTTTTCACCGTCACGGTGTTGTCCACGCAGAGGTTCCCGGGCATGCTGTTCCTGCTGCCGCTGTTCCTCCTCCTCGTCACCGTCGGCAACGCCACCGGGCTGGCGCTGCACGGCAGTCGGGGCGGGCTGATCCTCACCTACCTGACCTTCTCGCTGCCGTTCTCGATCTGGATGCCGGTCGGGTACGTCGACTCCATCCCCCGCGACCTGGACGAGGCGGCACTGGTGGACGGCTGCGGTCCGGTGCGGGCCCTGGTGCGGGTCATCGTCCCGGCGGCGCACCCGGGCATCGTGGCCGTGGCCGTGGCCGTGGCCGTGTACGCCTTCATGACCGCGCGGGGCGAGGTGCTGTTCGCCTCCGTCCTCACCGACGACCGCACCCGCACGCCGGCCGTCGGGCTCCAGGGCTACGCGACGCTCAGCGACGTCTACTGGAACCAGGTGATGGCCGCCTCCCTGGTGGTGAGCGTGCCCGTCGTCGCCGGGTTCCTGCTGCTCCAGCGCTTCCTGGTGGCCGGGCTGACCGCCGGAGCCGTCAAATGACCGGACCGACCGGACCCCTGTCCCCCCGCCCGCCGAAAGGCCGTCCCATGACCGACCTCAGCGCCCTGCCCGCCGACTTCCTGTTCGGGGCCGCCACCGCCGCCTACCAGATCGAGGGCGCGGCGAGCGCCGACGGCCGCGCGGCGTCCATCTGGGACACCTTCTCGCACACCCCCGGCCGGATCGCCGGCGGCGACACCGGCGACACCGCCTGCGACCACTACCACCGCTGGCCCGAGGACATCGCCCTGATGCGCTCCCTCGGGCTGGACGCCTACCGCTTCTCCATCGCCTGGCCGCGGGTGGTGCCGCTGGCCGACGGCCGGGTCAACCCGGCGGGCCTGGACTTCTACGACCGGCTCGTCGACGGCCTGCTCGACGCCGGCATCGTGCCGTTCCCGACGCTCTACCACTGGGACCTCCCGCAGGCCCAGCAGGACCGCGGCGGCTGGCCGGAGCGCTGCACCGCCGAACGCTTCGCCGACTACGCGGCCGTGGTCGGCGAACGGCTCGGCGACCGCGTCACCCACTGGGCCACCCTCAACGAGCCCCTGTGCTCCGCCTGGATCGGGCACCTCGACGGCACGATGGCACCCGGTGTCACCGACCTCACCGCGGCGGTCCGGGCCTCCTTCCACCTCCACCTCGGCCACGGCCTGGCCGTGCGGGCGCTGCGGGCCACCGTGCCCGGCGCGCGGATCGGCATCGTCAACAACCTCAGCCCGATCGAGCCCGCGAGCGGTTCGCCGGCCGACCGGGCCGCCGCCGCCCGGGCCGACGGCCACGTCAACCGCTGGTGGCTCGACCCCGTCCTCGGCCGCGGCTACCCGGCGGACATGCGGGCCGAGTACGGCGTCGACCTGCCCGAGCGCGCGGGCGACCTGGAGCTGATCGCCGCGCCGCTCGACTGGCTCGGCCTCAACTACTACTTCCGGCAGATCGTCGCCGACGACCCGGGCGGCCCGGCCCCCCGGTTCCGCCAGGTACCCGGCCCGAACCGGCGCCACACCGCCATGCCCTGGGAGGTCCACGCACCGGGCCTGGAACAGCTGCTGCTGCGGCTGACCCACGACTACGGCGTGCGCCGGATCTTCGTCACCGAGAACGGCTCCGCCTACCCCGACACCGTCGCCGCCGACGGCAGCGTGGACGACCCCGAGCGCACCGAGTACCTCCGGGACCACCTGGCGGCCTGCGCCCGGGCGGCCGCCCGGGGGGCGGGACCGACGGGGTACTTCGCCTGGTCCCTGCTGGACAACTTCGAGTGGGCGTACGGCTACGACAAGCGGTTCGGCCTGGTCCACGTCGACTACCCGACCCAGCGGCGCACTGTGAAGAGCAGCGGGCTGCACTACGCCGAGCTGATCGCCGCCCACCGGGGCCGGGAGCCGCAGCACCCGGACCGACACGGCCGTTCGGGTCGGTTCCCGGCGTCGAACGGTTGACGGTGTCCGGGGGTGGGACGGGTGACAGGTCGTCGACCGCCTTCCGAGCGAAGGGGGCGGGCGACGGGCCGCCCCGTTCCCGTCCCCTCCCCCGGTGAGGAGTCCCCGTGCAGGAACCCCCCGTGGATCCGGCTGCCGCGCCCGGCCCTCAGCCCGGCCCTCGGCCCGCCCCGCATTCCGGCCCACAGCCCGCCCCGGGCGACGGTCACTACGGCACCGGGCTCTTCGCCCCCGACGAGACCGGCGAGGGGGAACGCATCGACTACGGCGCCCTGGCCTACGACGCGGTGACCCGGGCCCGGCTGACCGCCCTGGGCGTCGGCCCGGGGTGGCGCTGCCTGGACGTGGGCGCCGGCACCGGGACGATCAGCCGCTAGCTGGCCGAGGAGGCCGGTGCCGACGAGGTGCTGGCCCTGGACCGGGACCCGCGCTTCGTGGACGCCCGCCCGGTCGACCGGCTGCGCACCACGGCCGCGGACATCACCGATCCGGCGCTGGCACCCGGCCGGTTCGACCTGGTGCACTGCCGGTTCGTGCTGATGCACCTGCCCGGGCACGCGCAGGTGCTGGCGCGCCTGGCCGACTGGGTGACGCCCGGCGGCTGGCTGGTCGTCGGCGACGCCGTCGACCTGACCACGGCGGACTCGCCGCAGGCCGTCTACCGGCGGACCATGGCCGCCATGTGGCAGGCGCTGCACCGGCGGATCGGCACCGACACCGGCTGGGTGACCCGCTATCCGCACCTGCTGCGGGGGCTGGGCCTGCGGGAGGTCGGCGCCGAGGTCCACGTGCCGCCGCTGACCCCCGGCGCTCCCGTCACCGCCTTCTGGCGCGAGACCTGGCTCAGCATGCGCGACGCCCTGGAGGCCGACGGCGGCCTCGCGCCCGGGGAGCTCGACCGGGCCCTCGCCTACCTCTCCTCCCCCGAGCTCGCCGACCTCTCCCCCGGCCTGATCACCGCCTGGGGGCGCCGCCCGGCCGCGAGGTCCTGAGCCGGCGTCCCGACCGGGGCGCTGCCGCGCCTCAGGGCACCCGGGTGTCCGTGGTCAGCGCCGTCAACAGGGGCTCCAGGAAGCGCCGTTCGAGCCTGCCTGGCGGCAGCTGCTCGGGTTCCACGTAGCTCTGGGCCAGGCCGCCCTCGCGGATCGCGATCAGCAGCCGGGCGACCTCGTCGGGGTCGGCGGTGAGGGTGCGGCCGGCCCGGGCCAGGTGGTCGGTGAGGGCGCGGGCGAGCTGGGCGCGCAGTCGGGCGTCGTGCCGGGCGAGCACCCAGGCGGCCTGCGGGTCACGGATGGCGTGCAAGGTGAACTCGGTGGTGACCAGGTACCAGTCGCGTTCGGCCGGTTCGACCTCGCAGAGGACCTCGACCAGCGCGCGCACGGTGAGGTCCTCGGTGGCGATCGAGTCGACCAGTTCGGTCATCCGCGCGAGGATCCGGTCGCTGTGCGCGTCGAACAGCGCGAGGAACAGCTCCTCCTTGCTGCTGAAGTTGGAGTAGAACGCGCCCCGGGTGTAGCCGGCCCGCTCGCAGATCTGCTCGATGGTGGCGGCGCGGAACCCGTGTTCGGCGAAGGTCTCCAGTGCGGCCTGGAGCAGTGCCGCACGGGTGCGCGGTCGTCGCTTGGTCTCACCCTTGGGCATCGGCGGCATCCCGGTTCACTCGGTTCACTCGGTTCACCCTGCTCGGTCGGATCCCTCGGATCCGCACGCGTGTCGCCCGGATCCGCATGCAGATCGGATCCATTGTCGTATCGGATACAGCATTGTATCTTCTGGGGCCATGAGCACCCCACCGCCTTCCGGCGCAGGCACCCCGCTGCCCGCCTCGCTCGCCGCCGCCGTCGGACCACTGCCCGCCGGAGTCACCCTGCCGCTGCCGCCGACCTTCGAGTCGGTGGCCGCCGAACGCCAGTACCGCAAGGAGCAACTGGCCGCCGGATTCCGGCTGTTCGGCCGGTTCGGCTTCTCCGAAGGAGTCGCCGGGCACATCACCGTGCGCGACCCGGAGCACCCCGACCGGTTCTGGGTGAACCCGTTCGGGATGCCCTTCGGCATGATCAAGGCCTCGGACCTGCTCCTGGTCGACCACGAGGGCACCCTGCTGCACGGCAGCCGGCCGGTGAACCGGGCCGCGTTCGTGATCCACTCCCAGGTGCACGCGGCCCGCCCCGACGCGATCGCGGCCGCCCACGCGCACTCGCTGCACGGGAAGGCCTTCTCCAGCCTCGGCATCAGGCTCGACCCGCTCACCCAGGACGCCTGCGCGTTCTTCGAGGACCACGGGCTGTACAGCGACTACCGCGGCGTGGTAAACGAGGTCGACGAGGGCAAGCGGATCGCGGCCGCGCTCGGCGCGCACAAGGCGGTGATCCTGCAGAACCACGGGCTGCTGACGGTCGGCGGGTCGGTCGCCGAGGCGGTCTGGTGGTTCGTCACGATGGAGCGCTCCTGCCAGGCCCAGCTGCTCGCCATGGCGGCCGGCACCCCGAAGCACATCGACCGGGAGACGGCGCTGATCACCCGCGGACAGGTCGGCAGCGGACTGGCCGGGTGGTTCCAGGCGCAGCCGCTCTTCGAGCAGATCGGCGCGACCGACCCGGACCTGGCCGGCTGACCCGGCCCACCCGGCCCAACTCGGCCCCACGCCACCGGGCCACCCGCACCCGCACCCGCACCCGCCGACCGCACCCACCCGCCACGAGCCGCACCAGCCGACCGCCGGAAGGACGTCACCAGTGAACAGGGCACCGCGGATCGCGGTCTTCGGCGCCGGCAGCATCGGCTGCCACCTCGGGGGCATGCTGGCCGCCGCGGCGGACGTCACGCTGATCGGCCGGCCGGCGCCGATGGCCGCCATCGAACGGGACGGGCTGACCCTGAGCGGTCCGGGCCGCGCCCGGCGGGAGGTGCGCGGGCTGACCGTCGCCACCGGCGCGGCCGCGGCGGCGTCGGCGGACTACGTGCTGGTGACCGTCAAGTCCGCCGACACCCGGGCGGCCGGGCGCGAGCTGGCGGGCCGGCTGGCGCCCGGCGCGGTCGTGATCAGCTTCCAGAACGGCCTGCACAACCCCGAGGAGCTGCGGGCCGGGCTGCCGGCCCACCGGGTGCTCGCCGGGATGGTCCCGTACAACGTCGTGCGCAGCGGCCCGGCCGCCGTCCACCAGGGCAGCGGCGGTGCGCTCCTGGTCGAGGACGCCCCGCAGGCGCACCGGTTCGCGGCGGCGGCCCGGGCCGGCGGGCTCGCGCTGGCGCTGCACCCGGACATGCCCGGCGTGCAGGCCGCGAAGCTGCTGATGAACCTGAACAACGCGGTGAACGCCCTGTCCGGACGGCCGCTGCGCGAGGAGCTCGGCGCCCGGGCGTACCGCGCCTGTCTGGCCCGGTGCCAGCGGGAGGCGCTCGCGGCCTTCCGGGCGGCGGGCATCGCGCCCGCCCGGCTGGGGCCGCTGCCGCCGCGCTGGATGCCCCGGGTGCTGGGGCTGCCCGACGTGCTGTTCCGGCGGGTGGCGGCCGCCGCCCTGCGGATCGACGCCCGGGCCCGCTCGTCCATGTGGGAGGACCTGGAGCGGGGGCGTCCGACGGAGGTCGACGCGCTGCAGGGCGAGGTGATCGCGCTCGCCGCCCGGCACGGTCTGCCGGCGCCGGCCAACGCCCGGCTGGCGGCGCTGGTCCATGAGGCGGAGCGGGCGGGTCCGGGCGGGGCACGGCGGTGGTCGGGGCCGGAGCTGCTGGCGGCGCTCGACGCACCCGATGCTTGACAAGCTCAACCTTTCAGGCCTAGCGTCGCCACCGTTGTTTCATGCGATGAACCATCGGGCGCACCCGCCGTCCCGAGGCGCCGCGAGGCCCGCATCCCCGGAGAGCACCTTCATGACCCCCCACGACCACGGCACGGCCGTCGCCGCCGAGACCGCCCGCTTCGTCGCCGCCGTGCAGCAGGCCGACCCGTCGCTCCCGGTGCCCGGCTGCCCCGGCTGGACCCTCGCCGACCTGGTCCGCCACGCCGGCAGCGTGCAGCGCTGGTTCACCGTGCTGCTGCGGCAGCGGATCCAGGAGCCGCCGCGCAGCCGCGACGTCGACCTGCGGCTGCCCGAGCGGCCGGAGGACTACCCGGCCTGGCTGGCCGAGTCCGCCGAGCTGGCCGCCGACGCGTTCACCGACCTCGACGCGCCGATGTGGGCCTGGGGCGCCGACCAGCACGCCCGGTTCTGGGTGCGCCGGATGCTGTTCGAGACCCTGGTCCACCGGGTCGACGCCGAACTCGCGCTCGGCCTGACGCCGGTCGTCGACCCGGCCCTGGCCGCCGACGGCGTGGCCGAGTTCCTGACCAACCTGCCCTTCGCCGCCCTCTTCGCGCCCGGGACCGCCGAACTGCGCGGCGCGGACCGGACGATCCGCTTCGGCCGCACCGACGGCGAGGGAGACTGGCTGGTCCGGCTGCGCCCCGACGGCTTCGGCCTCGACCCGGACGGCGCCGACGCCACCGCCGACGCCACCGTCCGGGCCACCGCCGCCGACCTGCTGTTCCTGCTCTACGGGCGGATCGACCGCACCGCCGACGGGGTCGAGGTCTCCGGGGACGACGAGCTCCTGACCCACTGGTTCGCCCACTCCGCCTTCTGACCGCGCCCGGCCGCCCCCGCCCCCGCCCCCGCCCCGGTGACGGAGGACGGGGGCGGGGGCGGCGCCGGTCTCAGCCGGCCAGGAAGCGCTCCCGGTGCACCTGCGCCGGGGGGACGCCGCCGAGTCCGGGCAGCGCGGCGGCGAACAGGTCCGCCGGGGTGCCGGTCGGGCCGGACCAGCCGGGGGCCGGTTTCCAGACGCAGACGTCGTACCGGAATCCCGGCAACTCCTCCGCCACGGCGGCGAGTTCGCGAACGCCGAAGACGTCCTGCGGTTCGTTGACACCGAGGAAGAGCCGGGCCGGCTGCGGCTCCTGCCACTCGGCCATCCGGCGGACCATCGCCAGCAGCGGGGCCAGGCCGCTTCCGCCGGCCACGAACCAGCGTGGGCGCAGCCCGGTCTCCCGCAGCCCGAAGGCACCCTGCGGCCCGTGCACGGTCAGCCGGTCGCCGGGACGGGCCCGGTCGGCGAGGTACGAGGAGAACCGCCCGCCCTCCCGGAGCCGGACGTAGAACTCCTGCCGCCCCTCCCAGTTGCCGGTGCCGGCGAGCGAGTAGGCCCGCTTCGCCTCGTCGTCCGGGGCCTGGAGCTCCATGAACTGGCCCGGGTCGAACTGGCAGTCCGGCTCGCCGTCGAGGCGCAGTTCGAGCCGCACGGTGTCCTGCGCGACCGGTTCGAGCGCCGTGACGACGGCCGTCCGGACGGGGATTGCGCCGTGGAGGATCCGGGACTGCTCGTACGGCAGGGTTGCGGTCAGCGGCCCGCACGGGAAGGTGCGGCACAGCAGCACGTCGCCGCGCGCGCGTTCGTCCGCCGGGAGGGCCTGCTCGCTGTACGCGCCCAGCTCGTACGCTCCGTCGGTGACGGAGGCGTGGCACGAGCCGCAGGTGCCCTGCCGGCAGGAGGCCGGCAGGGTGGCGCCGGCCTCGGCCGCGGCCTCCAGCACGCTGGTGCCCCGAGCGCAGGGGAACTCCAGGCGTCCGCCGTCGGCGGTGGTGAGGAGCACCGGGTCCGCTTCCGGGGTGCTCACGACGCCGTCCGCTCCAGCGCCGCGGCCAGGTCGGCGGTCGGGTCGCCGGTCACCCGCAGGCCGAAGCGCTCGACCAGGCCGTCGACCAGCGCGGGGGTGAGGAAGCCGGGCAGCGAGGGGCCGAGGTGGATGTCGCGGATGCCGAGCGCGAGCAGGGTGAGCAGCACGGCGACCGCCTTCTGCTCGGTCCAGGCGAGCGCCAGGGTCAGCGGCAGGTCGTTGACCCCGCACTCGAAGGCGTCGGCCAGCGCCGTCGCGATCCTGATGGCGGAGTAGGTGTCGTTGCACTGCCCGAGGTCCAGCAGCCGCGGGATGCCGTCGATGTCGCCGAACTCGCGCCCGTTGAAGCGGTACTTGGCGCAGCCGAGGGTGAGCAGCACGCTGTCCCGGGCGCGCCGAGCGCGAACTCGGTGTAGTAGTCGCGGCCCGGGGTGGGGCCGTCGCAGCCGCCGATCAGGAAGAAGTGCCGGATCGCGCCCCGGCGGACCGCGTCGACGACCTGGTCGGCAATCGCGAGGACGGCGTCGCGGCCGAAGCCGACGGTGATGAACCGTTCCTCGGCCGGGGTCTGCGGGAAACCCGGCAGGGCCTTGGCGGCCTGGATCAGCGGGGCGAAGTCGTGGCCGGTGAGGTGGCGGACGCCCGGCCAGCCGACCGGTCCGGCGGGGCGTCGTGCCGGGTGGGCTCCGGGGGGCCGTCCGGCGGCTCCTCCAGGATGGGATCGGGCCGCGACGGTGCCCAGGGTCGGACGGCCCGGCCACCCGGGACCGGTGGTCCCGCCCGCCGCCGGTCACCGGGACGGCGTGTCCTCCGGACCCGCCTCGCCGCCCGCCCAGGCGCGGTACGCAGCCACCGCCGTCGGCAGGGTGGGGAAGATGCGGTCGGCGCCGACGGACTCGCTGAGGCCGTACGCGTCCAGCTCGTCGCGCAGGTCCTGCTTGACCCGGGCCAGGGCGAACACGACGCCGCGGGCGTCGAGTTCGAGCCGCAGGGCGTCGAGGGAGTCCAGCGCGGTGATGTCCACCTCGACATTCGCCTCGGTGTTGAGGACGAACCACCCGACCGGCTCGGGCTGTTCGGCCAGGGCGGCGAGCGCGCGGCGCCGGAGGTCCTCCGCGTTGGCGAAGAACAGCGGGGAGTCGTAGCGGTAGACCAGCAGGCCGGGGACGGTCCGCGCCTCGGGGTAGTCGTCGACGTCGTGCATCCCGGCGACGCCGGGCACCACCCCGAGCACCGCGTCGTGCGGCCGCGCGACCCGGCTGAGCAGCTCGATCACCGACAGCCCCACCGCGACCAGGACGCCGTACAGGATGTCCAGGCTCAGCACGCCGATCGTGCAGCCGAGCGCCAGCAGCAGTTCGCGGCGCCGGAAGGAGGCCAGCCGGCGGAAGCCGGCGAGGTCGATCATCCGCAGCGCCGCGAACACGACCAGGGCGCCGAGCACGGCGTCCGGGGTGTCGTGCAGCAGCGGGCTGAGGAACAGCAGCACGGCGAGGACGCCGACGCCGGCCGCGAGCGCGTACACCTGGGTTCGGCCGCCGGCCGACTGGGCCAGGGCGGTCCGGCTGGCGCTGCTGCTCACCGGGAAGCCCTGGAAGAAGCCGGCGCCGAGGTTGGCGGTGCCGAGGCCCAGCAGTTCCTGGTTGGCGTCCAGCCG